>NZ_PJBR01000091.1:0-17443 GCF_002863625.1 Pseudoalteromonas sp. MelDa3
ATTCAATCGTACGATTGGGCAAATGTGTGGTTTGCTGATTATTACTAAAAATCCTATGACAGCCAATGAGATTGCAGATGCGCTTAGTATTTCTCGCGGTAATGTAAGCATGGGTATTAAAGAGTTGCAATCGTGGCAATTAATTAAAGTGCAGCATATTCCTGGCGATCGAAAAGAGTACTACGCCCCTGCTGGCGATATTTGGGATATGGCTAATCGCGTATTTGAAGAACGTAAAAAGCGCGAAATTGAGCCCACCTTAACATTACTACGCGATAATTTATTAGACGAAGCCAGTAACGACGATGAACTTTACGCACAAAAACAAATGGGTGAAATTCACAACCTGCTTGAAACCGTCACTAAATGGTCATCAGAGCTGCAACGTTTAACGCCAGAGCAACTTAATAAGCTGATGAAGCTAGGTTCTGGAATTGGTAAAGTTATTGACTTAAAAGATAAGATATTCAAAAAAGAATAAAGCCGCAATTGCGGCTTTATTTATAGGTATATTTTAAAAATTAGATTTTTGGATAACCAATTCTATCCGATAAGTAACCTACGCTAGTAGCAAAGTAATACGAGCGATTCCAATGCATAAACACTTTGTAGTTATCGTACGCTAAGTACATACGGCCATTTATATCATCAGGCATAACCAGCGCAGCACGAACGTCCACATTAGGTAAATCAGAGCCATCAGCTTTACGAACACCCAGTGCTTGCCAATCAGCTAATGAGCGCTCTGAGTCGTTCCAATATTCTAGCCACTGCTTGCGCGTTTTTGTACCACGCACTAAAACGTATTTACTATCAAAGTTTTCAGGTAACTGAACTTGGCGACCCCACGTAAGAGAGTCGTTCCAGCCTTCTTGCTTTAAATAGTTAGCAATTGAAGCAAAAGCATCTTCCTTTGTGGTCCAAATATCTTTACGGCCATCATTATTGTAATCAACCGCGTAAGCATTAAAAGAGGTAGGCATAAATTGCGTTTGACCCATTGCGCCTGCCCAAGAGCCTTTAAATTTATCAAGCGTGATATGGCCCGATTTTAAAATGTCGAGTGCAGCCCAAAGTTGGCGTTTATAAAGCGCTTCTCGGCGTCCATCAAAAGCAAGTGTAACAAGTGACGAAATAACATTATGGCCACCTTGAATGGCGCCAAAGTTACTTTCAAGTCCCCATAGTGCCACTATAAAGCGTGCTTGTACGCCAAACTCTTTCGCTACTTTTTCAAGTACATCTATGTTTTCTGCATAAAGCTTGCGTGCGCGGTCTATTTTCCACTGTGGTACGCGTTTTGGTAAATACGTTTCAAGGGTTTCTTTTACTTCTGGCTGGTTTTTATCAGCCGAAACCACTTTTTCTTTATATGTTGCTGTTGCAAAAGCATCATCAATAAGTTTTGCTTCATAGCCCTTTGAGATGGCTTCTTGCTTTAAATTTGCTAAATAATCTTGAAATTCGGCCTGTGTTTTTGCCATCACAGATGAGCTTAAACATACACCACATAATATAACGATAAGTTTTTTAATCACTATCAACTCCATTTTCTTTTCGTAACTGACTTAGCAAATTTTGTTCCGGTGGAGGAAGTTGTAAATAATAACCCTGATCACTTAGTGCACCTTTTACTGCTTCTAAATCAGACCCACCTAAATGCTCACGTTTTGCTAAGTTGATGATCATCACATAAAGAGGTTGACCAAACATAGCCATTAAAGGTTCCGGAACTTTGTCAAAATCATCTCTTTTTTCAACAAATAAGAACGTATCCGCTTTTTTCTTACTTTTATATACTGCAGTGAGCATTATGACCCTATAAATTCTTGCTTAACAATGCCGCACACTATAACATGAGAGTAATAATAAGTTAGAAAAATTAGATTAGAAATTTCAATAAAGGCCCTATTCAGCCTACGTTTATCTAAAATTAATTTCTAATCAGACAATTCAATTGAGCGTGTATGTCGGACCAAATTTTTGAGTTAAAAGGGAATCTTTTTACGTTATCAGTTTTGCATCTTTATAGTACTGATATAAACCTTTTAGCAGAACAACTATATATAAAAATAGCCCAGGCCCCTAAGTTTTTTGAGGGTGCTCCTATTGTTGTTAATTTAATTGAAATTAAAAACAGTTCACTTGATTTTGTACACTTAAAGTCATTAATCGAGCGTATGAGCTTTAACGCTGTTGGTGTATGTAATGGCTCAGATGAGCAACATACACAAGCTAAAGCTGCTGGCTTATCTGTTTTGAATTATTCACAAGACGTTAAGAGCGAACCTGTTAAACAAGAGGCTAATACGTCGATTGTAGAAAAAACAGTGCATTTACCAGCGCAAATTATTAGCGGTACAGTTCGCTCTGGACAACAAGTGTATGCAAAAGATAGAGATTTGATAGTACTTGGCGCGGTTAGTCATGGTGCTGAAGTTATTGCCGATGGAAATGTGCATATTTATGGCACGCTACGCGGTCGCGCTATTGCAGGCGCAAAAGGTTTTAAAGAAGCACACATTTTTTGCCAAAAACTTGAGGCCGAGCTGGTTTCAATAGATGGTAACTACTGGATCAGTGATTCACTACAAGGTGAACATTGGGGAAATGCAGTGCAAATACAACAAAAAGACGAATCATTAGAAATTTCAGCTTTGGTTAAAGGATAAATCTCATGGCAAAAGTAATTGTCGTTACCTCAGGTAAAGGCGGTGTTGGTAAAACAACATCAAGTGCTGCAATTGGCACAGGCTTAGCGTTAAAAGGCTATAAAACAGTTATTATCGACTTTGATATTGGTTTACGTAACTTAGATTTAATTATGGGTTGTGAACGCCGTGTTGTTTATGACTTTGTAAACGTAATTAATGGTGAGGCAAACCTTAACCAAGCGCTTATTAAAGATAAACGTGTAGATAAATTATTTTTACTACCCGCTTCACAAACTCGTGATAAAGACGCATTAACTCGTGAAGGTGTTGAACGCGTATTAAACGAATTAAAAGAAGACTTTGATTACATTGTGTGTGATTCACCAGCAGGCATTGAAGCTGGCGCTATGATGGCAATGTACTTTGCTGACGAAGCAATCGTGACAACAAATCCAGAAGTGTCGTCAGTTCGAGATTCAGATCGTATTTTAGGTATTTTACACAGCAAATCAAAACGTGCTGAAGAAGGCCTAGAAAACATTAAAGAACACTTACTATTAACACGCTATAATCCTAGTCGTGTTGAAAAAGGTGAAATGCTATCGGTAGAAGATGTGCAAGATATTCTGTCAATCCCACTATTAGGTGTTATTCCTGAATCGCAAGCGGTATTAAGTGCTTCAAACTCAGGCCAACCTGTTATATTGGATACAGAATCTGATGCAGGCCAAGCTTATTCTGATGCAATTAACCGCTTACTAGGTGAAACCGTCGATTTTCGCTTCTTAGACGTTGAGAAAAAAGGCTTATTTAAACGGATTTTTGGAGGTTAACGTGTCTTTACTTGACTACTTCCGCTCAGAAAAGAAAAACAGTGCGTCACTAGCAAAAGAGCGATTGCAGATCATTGTCGCGCACGAGCGTTCTCAACGAGGAACGCCGGATTACTTACCACAATTAAAACAAGACATTTTAGATGTGATCCGTAAATACGTGAACGTAAGTACCGATGCAGTTCAGGTTCAGTTTGATCAGAACGAAGACGATTTAGCCGTACTAGAGCTAAACGTTACACTACCTGATGAAGAAAAGAAGTAATTGAAGAAAGGGCGCTTTATAAGCGCCCTCTTTATTTTCGCAATAACTTTCTAAATATCTACGTTTTAATCCCCTTCGTGCAACTAAAACTTTTAACTATGTAACACAAAAACTATAGATAAGTATTACACGGTTAAAGAAAATATTTAGTCTTAAGTATCCCATTCTTTTAAAGCGTCTTTAACGTAGGTATATCGCCAAGAGCTCAGTAAGTCAGGCTTTATATGACTCTGTTTTTGCTCATTAGTTAGCTTCCAATTCCAACTAATCAGTTGATTGACTTGCTTTTTAGAGGCCATAACGTCTTCTGGTATATTGTGCTCTTTAGCTACTTTAGTGATTTTTTGTTTTATATCTTTTGCTACTTTTTTATAAGTAGGAAAATCAATTAAGCGCTTAAGTACATCAGGGTGCTGAGCATCTGGAACTTCTTTGGCAGCTTCAATACACTTTATTATATCGACACCAGAGCGATTAACTTCAATAGCTTCAACACCTGGAATTTGACGTAGAGCGTTTAAACTTGAAGGACCACGTTTGGCAATTTCAGTCATGTTATGTTCTTTTAACACAAAATTAAGCGCCAAATTTTTCTTGATAGCTTTATTTCTTCGCCATACAGCAAGCTCTTTTAACACCGCCAGTTCGTGCGGTTTAAGTTGCCATGCATTTTTAATATCTTTATATAAAAGTTCGTCAGGTGTTTGAAATGCACGTTTTTTGGCAATCAATTCACTTTCGTTTATTACAATGTCAAAGAAGCCAGCGGCATTAATGCGATCAATAATCAGCTCAAAACACGGTAATAAGTAAAAAGTATCAGCAGCCGCGTAGTCTAATTGTTTTTTAGTTAACGGGCGTTGCAGCCAGTTAGTGCGTGACTCGCTTTTATCTATTTCAATACCTTGCAGCTCTTTTACCATAAGAGCAAAACCCATACAGTTACCTTCACCGAGTAGCTGCAACGCAAATTGTGTATCAAATAATGGGGCTGGGACAAAGCCTGCGTACTTTTGAAAAACTTCAATATCTTCAGAAGGAGAATGCAGTACTTTTAAAACTGCAGGATCTTTAAGTATTTCCCAAAAATCAAATAGTGAAAGTTCCGCTAATGGGTCAATAAGCGCTAAATGCTCACCATCAAAAACTTGGATAAGTGCAACTTCTGGATACAAAGTACGACGACGCATAAACTCAGTATCAATAGCTAAAATAGGTTTATTTTTTATTTGTTCAACAAAAGTGTTCAGTTGATTTTGGGTTTCGATCAATTGGTATTGCACTTAATCTCCTACAATAAAAAAGCCGACATATGTCGGCTTTTTTATAGGTTGCTAATCTTTCAAGGCTCTTCGGAGTATCTTACCTACGTTAGTTTTAGGTAACTCATCCCTAAACTCTACCAGCTTGGGGACCTTGTAATTAGTTAAATTATCACGACAGTGACTTATTATATCTTTTTCAGTTAAAGAAGGGTCTTTTTTCACAACAAAAACTTTAACTTGTTCACCACTTACATCGTGAGGAATACCGATAGCAGCTACTTCAAGCACACCTTCGTGCATAGCCACTACTTCTTCAATCTCATTAGGGAAAACATTAAAGCCAGATACGATGATCATGTCTTTTTTACGATCTACAATAAAGAAGAAACCTTCGTCATCATAAGTCGCAATATCACCTGTAGCAAACCAGCCGTCTTTTAAACATTCAGCGGTTGCATCTGGTCGTTTGTAATAACCAACCATGACTTGCGGGCCTTTAACACAAAGCTCGCCAGGTTCACCTTTAGCGGCTTCTTCGCCGTTATCTAAAACCAATTTAATATCAGTGTTAGGCGCAGGTAAACCAATAGAGCCATTATATGCTTTCAAATCAAAAGGACTAATAGTAACTAAAGGAGAACATTCTGTAAGGCCATAACCTTCCATTAATTTTGAGCCAGTCACTTTTTGCCATTTTTCAGCAACAGGACGTTGAACGGCCATACCGCCGCCTAAAGACATTTTTAAATGACTAAAATCAAGTTCAGCAAAACCTGGTGTGTTTAATAAACCGTTAAATAATGTATTAACACCGGTAATAGCTGTGAAATTATGTTGACCCAACTCTTTAACAAACCCAGGCATATCTCGTGGGTTTGTAATTAATATATTTAAACCACCGTACTTCATAAATGTTAGGCAGTTAGCTGTTAAGGCAAATATATGATAAAGCGGTAAAGCAGTCACAACCACTTCTTCACCACGGTTTAACACTTTGTCTAAACAACCTGAAACTTGTTCAAGGTTACCAACCATGTTGCCATGGCTCAGCATTGCCCCTTTAGATACACCTGTTGTGCCGCCGGTGTACTGTAAAAATGCAAGATCAGACAAGCTCATTTCAGGGCGCGTATATTTAGCTTCATCTGCAGCTAAAACGTCTGAAAATTTAATTGTGTTAGGCAAGTTGAACTTTGGCACCATTTTTTTAATGTGCTTCACAACAAAGTTAACGACATGCTTTTTAAGCCCGCCAACCATATCGCCTACTTGCGTAACCACGATATGTTTAACATCAGTATGAGCAAGTGACTTTTCAAGTGTGTCAGCAAAGTTTGCTAGGATGAAAATAGCCGTAGTGTCAGAGTCTTTTAGCTGATGCTCTAATTCACGTACTGTGTAAAGTGGGTTAACATTTACAACCACACAACCTGCACGCAAAACACCTAAAATTGTGACTGGTGTTTGTAGTAAATTAGGCATCATTACGGCAACTTTGTCGCCTTTTTTAAGACCCAAATCATTTTGAATATAGGAAGCAACTTTTTTTGTTGCTGTGTCTATTTCATCGTAAGACATCGTTTTACCCATATTCGTAAATGCAGGTAAATCGGTGTAGTCACTAAAACTTTTTTCGAACACTTCGAGTAACGAGTTGTAATGCTCAGGATCGATTGTTTCAGGCATACCCTCTGGGTAGCGCTTAAGCCAGATTTTTTCCACTCTTAGCCCCTGTTTATAATTATATTTTTATTAACCTTAATCTAAGTAAGGCGCTTTAACAATTGAGCAAATACTCTAATGCAGGAATAATCCCACATTTAACACAAACTTACAATTAACATGCACCATTTTGCAGCATAAAGTCTTGAATATGCTCAAAACAGTGTTCACTGCTTTGCATGTGGCAATGATGCCCACCATCTACATTAATGACCTTCAAGCCATTGTAATAACTAATATACTTTGCCAAATTTTGTTTTACAAACGAATAACCTTCGTTACCTAAAATTAATTGACATGGTGCAATTAAATCTTTTATTGCACCAATACATTGCGCCTCATCAAACCTAAAACCTGAGTGATTTTTGAGCTTTGGATCTGTTGTTAGCGCAAAACCATCTAAAACCTGTTTTATATTTCGCTGCATTAATAGCGTAATAAGCTCGCTATTTAAATCGGTTGTTTGAGCGCGTGCTTCATAAATAAGTTCTTTCGATTTATAAATTCTCGACTTTTTATTTTTTAAACGCGCTCTATTTAGTACTGCACTTTTTAACTGTTCACACACGCCTTCACTAGGGGTTGTAACACAACCAATTCCCTCAATAAAGGTAACAGACTTTACATAATCGCTAAAGCAGCTAGCAAAAAGACCTGCAACCATAGCTCCCATTGAATGACCTACTAAATGTACTTTTTTAACACCAAGCGCATTTATAAGTTGGTACACATCGTCAATATAATCAACAAAATAATAGTGTGCATCATCACTTCGCCAAGACGATAAACCGTGCCCAACAAAGTCAATGCAGTACCAAGTGTGTTTTGGGTTAACGTTGTTTAACATTGGCATAAAGCTATGGCAGTTGTCTAACCACCCATGCAACGCTATTACTATTTCGTTCCCTAAACCTACTTTTAAGCCATGAATATTTAAATTATTGGTTTCAATATTAAATGGCTGCACGGTAAGTCCTTTATTAATTTAGAGCATCATTATTTATAGCATACAAGTTGTCAGACCACTAACTTAGAAAATGGTGCCAAATTCACGATTTAATTATCTTCCTGGTATCAAATATAGCACTGAGTAGAAAACCAAACTCAATATTTTCAATAACTTAAAAATGGAGTAATAAGCAAAGTTTTTTTAACATATTAATTTTGAGTACCTTTTAAACAAATAAAAGGTGAGAGCACCATATATAGATAGCTTATAACTAGTATAATTTAAATAAATAGAACTAACAGCGTTAACTACAATTCTATGTATATAAAATCAAAGTATAAATTATAAATATCTCAGATATTCATTTATTTATCATCCTATCTGTATACAATATCAGCGGCTATTAAATAAGGTACACTCATAAGGTACAACCATGAAAAAACAGATCAGCTTATTGGCACTTTTATGCACCGCTTCTGGTGCCTACGCAGAATCAGCACCTAAAAATGTAATTTATATGATTGGTGACGGCATGGGTCCGGCTTACACCACGGCTTATCGCTATTTTAAAGATGACCCTGCAACAAAAGAAGTTGAAGGCACGGTTTTTGACACTATTTTAAAAGGCATGGCTCATACCTACCCTGACGACCATACTTATGTAACAGACAGTGCAGCGGGTGCTACAGCGCTTAGTAGCGGTCATAAAAGTTATAATGGCGCGGTTGGTGTAGATACAGACAAAAAACCAGTTAAAACTATGCTTGAAATAGCAAAAGAGCGTGGTATGACAACAGCGCTTGTTGTAACGTCACAAATAAACCATGCAACACCTGCTAGCTTTACAGCTCACAATGAATCTCGTTACAACTACGATGATATTGCCAACGATTATATTGATAATAAGATTGCTGGTAAATTACCCGTTGATTTAATGCTAGGTGGCGGTACTAAATATTTTATTCGAGATGACCGTAATTTAGTTGAAGAATTTAAAGCGGCAGGTTATCAATACGGTGACGATATTAATAATCTGGGCCAAATCACACAAATACCTGCCATTGGTTTGTATGCAAGCAAAGGCCTGCCATTTGCACTTGATATAAACCCAACTCGCCTTACTCAGTTAACATCTAAAGCGCTTGGTTTACTAGATAACCAGAACGAAGAAGGCTTTTTTGTGATGATTGAGGGCAGCCAAATTGATTGGTGTGGTCACTCTAACGATATAGCCTGTGCGATGGCTGAAATGGACGACTTTGCTAAATCAATCGAAAAAGCAAAAGCGTACGTTGATAAAAATAAAGACACTATACTTGTAGTTACAGCCGATCACTCAACGGGCGGCTTAACTATTGGTTCGCACGGCCAATTTAAATGGGAAACAGACGTAATTAAAGGTGTTAAGGCAACAGCTAGTAAGTTAACAGACAAACTTATGGAGTCTAAAGACTTAAAACCAGTATGGACTGCTAACACCAATATTGAATTTACAACCGAAAACCAAATCAAACTAGAGCAAGCTAAAAAAATGGGCGAAAAAGCGCTTAATTTAGCTGTTAAAAGTATTATTAGTGATGCGAGCTTTACTGGCTGGACAACCGGCGGACACACCGCTGTAGACGTTCAAGTATTTGCCTATGGCAAAGGCAGTGAGCAATTTATTGGCTCACAAAATAATACTGATATTGCCGATAAGCTAATTGGCTTTATTAAGCAGTAAGTTTCACCTCGTTTTGAACATAAAAAGCCCGAACACATGTTCGGGCTTTTTATTGAATTTTATCACTGTATTTATCTAAACGTTTGAATGAGCTTTAAGCGTATATATCAACGCCTATTAAATTTTGTACTTCGGCTCTGCGTTCTAAATTGGCAAATTCAGTATAAGTAGAAATCGCTTTACTTACTTGAGCTGTCGGTTGGTCGTAAATTGTTTGGCTGTATTCATTGCTTTTAGCACTGCTTTTAAACAGTTGATTAGCCAGTTCGACGCCCTCGACACTGCTTTTTACATAATCGGTATTCGTTTTTTGAGCAGCCGGCTGGTCTAATAAACTCTGTGGTTTATTAGTAACAACTTTAGTAGGGCTAACCCTACCCGGAATATCTCCGGTAAAAAAACCTGAACCAATAGGCAGCGTCATTACGCATCTCCAACCTTAATATTGCATAAAATTATGATTTAAAAACAACCAATTTGCAAATAATATGATTACTCACGTCCTGGTAGCTTTTTCCACGTTACCGTATCGCGCACATATTTAGGTTGAGCGTCACTCGCTTTTACAACGTCACCCGCTAAAAACGCGGCTTCAACATGCGCTAACATATAACGCGCATCAGGCAATGTGATATCAGTATTAATTGTCACGTTTTCAAAGTCATTTAGCGCATCAGGATAGGTTTTAAAGCCCGTGCCTACCGCTACAGATGGCTCACTGGTCGCTATATAATCATTGTTTAGTAAATCAGGTTTTATAACGCATTCTTGGTTAACTAAAAGCATTAGATTATTTTGCGCTTGGTAATGTGCAAAGTATATCTCACCCATGCGTGCATCTATGCTTGGATAAACACTAAGACTACCGTTTTGTTCAAATGCTTGTTGCGCCATAATAGCCAAAGTAGACACACCTACAAGCGGCAAATTAGTTGAATACGCTAAACCTTGTGCTATTGCTACACTAATACGTACACCAGTAAAACTGCCCGGGCCTTGCCCAAAACCAATGACATCTAAGTCTTTTAATTTACAGTTTGCTTTAGTTAATAGCTCATCCACAAGTGGAAGTATTTTTTGGCTATGTTGCTGCGGACATTCTTCAAAATGATGAAATGTTTGGCCCTGAAAATGTAAAACAATTGAAAGTGCTTCAGTTGAAGCATCAAGGGCAAGAATATTACTTTTGATCATTTTATTACTCTAATTAATTTGTTTTAAAAATGTATTGGCATCTTCTAAGCTTCGCGTGCGGCGCATCGGCGGTAAGCTTTTTAAAAATACTTGGCCATATTGGCGTGTAACTAAGCGATTATCGCATATTACAAGTACGCCTTTGTCTTTACTATCTCGAATTAAACGCCCTACACCTTGTTTTAGCGCAATAACAGCCTGCGGTAATTGTATGTGTGAAAAAGGGTCTTTTCCCTGCATTTGGCAATCTTGCATTTTAGCTTGAAGCAATGGATCGTCAGGGGCTGCAAATGGCAATTTGTCTATAATAACACAGCTTAATGTGCTGCCGCGTACATCAACACCTTCCCAAAAAGAAGCCGTGCCGAGTAATACCGCATTACCATGGCGAGTAAATTTCTCTAAAATAATACGCTTAGACATTTGCCCTTGCATATAAACTGGGTAGTCTATTTGTGTGGTGAGCCCTTCGGCAACTAAGTGCATCATTCGATAGCTCGTAAATAACACAAAACAACGCCCTTGCGCTGACTTTATAAGCTCAAGTGTTAATTTTACAATCGCATGCGGCATATTATCAGCGTGCGATTCAGGTAAGTAACGCGGTAAACACAGCAGCGCCTGATTAGGGTAATCAAATGGGCTATCTACCATCATGCTTTGCTTTGGTTTTAAACCAAGGCTTGCATTAAAGTGCTCTAGTTTGTTGTCGACCGAAAGTGTTGCTGATGTAAATACAAAGCCTGCGCCCGTGTCTTGCATCATTTGAGCAAATTTAGCTGATACATTTAATGGCGTTATATTAATAGTTAAATAACGGCGCGTTGTTTCATACCAGTAACTAAAACCAGTTTGAGCAGTATCAAAAACCCGTTCTAACTGCCCTTTAAACGCAAGTGCACGTTCAAATGGATGCTCAATTTTGTCGCTTCTATCTAGGCAAAGTTTAAGTACTTGATAAACAAAATCTAAATCACTAATGACACGATGAAGTGCCGCGCATATTTGTTTATCGCTTAGCTTTTCTCGCCAATCGCCTCTACTGCCATCAACACCAAACTGTAATCGTAAATCAGCAACGCTTGTTTCAAGCTTATTTAAGCTTTTACCTAGCTGCAGCATATCGGGAATTTCGGCTCTATAAATAGCACGTAAATCATTAATTAAATCCACCAGCTTTTTAGTACTAATACTCTCACCAAAATAATCACTGGCAATTTCGCTTAACTGGTGGGCTTCATCAAATATATACGCGTCAGCTTTTGGCATAAGCTCAGCAAAGCCACTTTCTTTTACGGCCATGTCGGCAAAAAACAAATGATGGTTAATCACAACTACGTCGGCATCGGCCGCAGTTAAACGTGCTTTGCGTATATAACAGCTTTGAAAATCTGGACACTCTTTACTTAAGCAATTATCGGCTGTTGAATTTACATAAGGCAGTACTTTCGCGTCATCTTCTATACCAATACAATCGGCTAAATCGCCTGACTGCGTTTCACTGGCAAACTTAGCCACCATAGCTAGTTGATGCATTACGTCGGAGTCATCAGTAGGCACATGCGCAACATGCTGGTTAAGTCGGTAGGTACATAAGTAATTGGCACGCCCTTTTAATAAGGCGGTTTTTTTAGAAGCACCTAGTGCTTTCACTAATTGAGGTAAATCGCGGTGGTATAACTGTTCTTGTAAGGCTTTAGAACCAGTCGATATTATCGTTCGGCCTTTTGATTTAAGTGCAGGGGCTAAATATGCAAATGTTTTACCAGTACCCGTGCCTGCTTCAACAACTAATTGCGAACTGTTTTTTAATGCATCTGCAACAGCTACTGCCATATCAATTTGTGGTTGGCGAGGCGTATATCCATCTAACGATGACGCCAAAGGCCCGGTTGCACTAAACAGCTGTTTGATAATACCAATCACTTTAAAATAAATAATAGCGGGATTTTACGTAAGCAAAGCATTTAGGGCAAGTAATTACAAAAGCGACTTTTATTTTATGATGCAACACACGTTTCAATAATGTGATTAACCACTAAAGTTTACAACAAACACTGTATTTATAACGTACATTTAATTTAATAATGACAATATTTACAAAGCCTAATTTCCTATTAACTCTTACTAAAAACAATCCGTATTAAAAGCTATATTTAGGCATAAATACTGTGACTCTCAAATATTACAGGAGTAACATACGCGGGTTTATAATCCTCCTTTTTGTGTGTCGTTTAAAAAATAGTTAAGGTTAATCAATGAATGCTTGGTACCTCATTTGTTTTCTCTCTGCAATTGCAATTTTTATAGCCTTTGCAAACCAGTACATCCTCAAAATGCAAACTACCATTGCCATTACTACTGGCTCTGTGGTTATTTCTTTATTACTGATTATTGCAGTAAAATTATTAGGCGATCAGAACGCATTAGCAATGACCCAAATTGTTTCCAGTATTGACTTTAACGAGTTACTACTTAAAGGCATGTTGGGTTTTTTACTCTACGCGGGTGCGCTCGAAATAAACCTACTTGCCCTGCGTAAGCAGCGGTGGGAAATTACTGCTCTGGTATTGTTTTCAACTATTGCTTCCACATTTATTGTGGGTTATTTAAGCTTTTATTTATTTTCAGTTTTTGGTTTTGATGTCCCTTTTATTTATTGTTTACTGTTTGGTGCGCTTATTAGCCCAACCGACCCTATCGCTGTACTTGCTATTATTAAACAAATGCGAGCGCCAGAAGGCATCTCAGTTCAAGTAGAAGGTGAGTCGCTATTTAACGATGGTATTGGTTTAGTTATATTTACCACTATATTTTCTGTTGCTTTTTATGGCACAGATGCACAATTTGGTGACATAGCAGAGCTATTCTTTGTTGATGCAATAGGGGGCATTGCGTTTGGTTTAGTCATTGCATTAGTTGGCCACTTTTTAATTATTAATAGCCGCGATGTAAATATTCGCTTATTAATTACCTTAACTATCCCAACAGCAGGTTTTGCTGCAGCAAATATTTGGGAAATATCTGGCGCACTTGCCATGGTAACCAGTGGCATATTAATGGGTAATATTACCCGCACTAAAGCAACCGAGCGCACGGGCCCCGAAGACACCCGCTACGTAAAAGATTTTTGGCATGCAACCGACAGCTTTCTAAATGCTCTACTGTTTTTAATAATAGGTATGCTAATAGTCACTATGCCAATCACGCTTGGAGAAATTGGTTTAGGCTTATTAATGGTACCTGTTGTATTACTAGCACGCTTTATAAGTGTAGGCGCACCATTTGTAATTTTTAAACGCTTTAGAACTTACGATAAACACAGTGTTAAAATTTTGACCTGGGGTGGACTACGTGGTGGCCTTGCTCTGGCAATGGCGGCAGCAATCCCACGCGAGCAAGTTTTTGTAGGCGGTTCAGACCTACATAACCTAATCGTTATTGTTACTTACGTAGTGGTTATATTTTCTATTATTGTACAAGGATTAACTATTTCGCCGCTTATTCAAAGCAGCATTAAGTCAGCTGAGCAAGCCAAGTAATAAATGCTTTGTCTGCAACACATTCAGTAACCAAGTTATTATAAAAATCACTTGGTTACTGTTACTCACGTGTTACAAAAACACTTTAAAGTTCTATAAATTGTTATCCTTTTTATTTATCTGCTTTGTTTAAATTAATCCGCTTGAAATGCAAATGAAAACAATTATAATTTTTACTTTTCCTCTACAGGGCTTTTCGATGTCCATAAATAATTCTCACATGTTTTTAAATTTGGTGTCTCTGAGCAAACGACAATTTCAATGTTTTTTTATGCTTTTTATAATGATCATGGCAAGCTTTAGTGTTTCAGCCTCGCCTAATGAGCAAACAAAAATAAAACAAATTGCACAGCTTGCAGAGTATGTAGGTGTTGATTACGTGGCAGCTGTTGGGAATGGTGAAATACTTGATCCTGACGAATATCAAGAAATGACTGAGTTTTCGCACGTTATTATTGAGCAAGCTGGACAGCTATCAAGCCAAACAAATGAGTTTGATACGGTAAATGCACAAGCTAAAGCCCTACATTCAGCGATTGCCAATAAAGCGAGTGTTGCCGATGTACGTGCAGCAAGCTCAGCGCTTCGTGAGTCGCTACTTACCTTTATGCCGCAACTATCGTTACCTACATCACTACTTCCTGTTGAGCAAACCAAAGCGCTTTTTGCTGCTAACTGTTCAATGTGTCATGGCCCAAGTGGTCAAGGCGACGGCCCGCTTGCAAAAAACTTATCGCCAGAGCCTACCAACTTTACCGATGAAGAACGCGCAACTAACCGCTCATTAATGGGGTTATTTGACGCTGTAAGTAACGGTATTAACGACACGCCAATGGTTGCTTTTACTCAATTTAATGAACAACAACGTTGGTCTTTAGCTTTTTATGTAGGTAGCTTGGCATTTAAAGATGTTCAAAAACCACAAAATCTAGAGCAAAACATTACCGCTTCGCAGATTGTAAACTTAAACCCTGCACAATTATCGGCAGGTCAAAGTGAAGCACAAGCTCATTACGTTAAATGGCTTCGTGGTAATCCAGAGCAACTATTTACCGGTAAAAAGAATCCGTTAACGGTTACTCGCACGCAGTTGCTTGCAGCGCAAGCCGCGCATGCTAAAGGCAATTACTCACAAGCAAGTGATTTAGCAATTAGCGCTTACCTAGATGGCTTTGAGCTTGTTGAAAACAACTTAAATGCCTACGACGAAACACTGCGTAAAAACATCGAAGTACAACTGATGAACCTGCGCCAAACATTTAAAAACGAGAAAGATGAAGCCAT
Source organism: Pseudoalteromonas sp. MelDa3 (assembly GCF_002863625.1). NCBI lineage: Bacteria > Pseudomonadati > Pseudomonadota > Gammaproteobacteria > Alteromonadales > Pseudoalteromonadaceae > Pseudoalteromonas > Pseudoalteromonas sp. MelDa3. The sequence goes on from NZ_PJBR01000091.1 coordinate 15,432, forward strand.
CGTTGACGAAAAAGTAAGTGCAGCGCTAGCTCAACTCGCTAAAGCAGATAGCATGCTAAACGAAACCAAACTAACTGATGGTGCACTCCTCTCAGCGAGTTTAGTTATATTACTACGCGAAGGCCTAGAAGCACTCCTCGTTATTATTGCCCTTATGACCGTACTTATTAAAACTAAACGTCAAGACGCGCTTAAATATGTACATGTTGGTTGGGTAAGCGCACTTCTTGCAGGTGGTTTAACGTGGGCTGCGGCGCAAACATTAATAGAAATAAGTGGTGCAAGTCGCGAAGTTATGGAAGGTGCTGGTGCATTGTTTGCCGCAGTAATTTTACTTTATGTTGGCGTATGGATGCACAGTAAAACCAGTGCGCAGCAATGGCAAAAATACATCAAAGACAATATAGATAAGCGTCTTGAGTCGGGTACATTATGGGGTTTAGCAGGGCTTTCGTTTATAGCCGTATACCGAGAAGTCTTTGAAACTGTATTGTTCTATCAGTCTTTATTAACGCAAAGCTCGCCTGCCCAATATTCATCTATTGCTTCGGGTTTTGCGATAGCTGTAGCAATACTGGCTATTATTACGTGGGTATTAATTAAGTACTCAATTAAATTACCGGTTGCTAAGTTTTTTGCAATTACCACTTACCTATTATTTGCACTCTCGTTTGTGCTTATGGGCAAAGCCGTTATTGCATTACAAGAGGCCGACATAATAGGTATTGCGCCGCTACCAATGAGCTTTGATATTGCATGGCTTGGTATAAAGTCAACATGGCAAGGTATTGTGGCTCAAGTATGTGTGTTCGCTATATTTAGCTTTTATATATTTAAAAGCAAAAACCAAGAGTAATGCCAATCTGCTTAAAAGTTTAAGCTAATTGGCATAAGCAAAATACATAGTAAAAAGGCCCGCAAGGGCCTTTTTGAGTTGATTGCTTATGTATTTAGTAAAGTTGGTATTATCAAGCCCATGTATCTAAATGGGGGTTTTCGTCATCATCTAGGTTAGACTTTTTTTTATTATTTTGATCATCAAGCATATTGAGCTTTTTCTTTTTTTGTAACTCACGCCTTTTTTTATTCTCTAATTCAACTTTTTCAGCGGCAGCCCCACTTTGCACACCCGCAATATGAAAAGCACTTTTTGACTCAACTTCTAGCCTAGTTATTCTTCCTAAATAAGGGATCATAATATCCATAAGTACTTCCTTATTTTTTCATTTTATTCATTAACCACTTGGTTTGAGTGATAAACAACCAATTGTTGGCGAAAATTGCGCTTATTATCTTAATATTATCGATAGTTATAACATATGCTTTAATTAAGCTAAAAAAAACTTGCCATAATATAGCTGTTTATGTTTTTATGAATGCGAAATTTATTTAAACAGATAACAATTGCACGTTCACAAAACAACGGGCAGTTAAATAGGATAAAAAATGCGCTTAAACCTGACAACAGTACATCATCACCACCATTCACCGGAATAACCTGTCAGGTCTTTCGCTGAGAGGTTATTCCTAAAAGGAACCTCTGGCGATTCAAATAACATTGATTCATTTTCGCCCTGAGGTTCCCCTCGGGGTTTTTAGTTTTTAAATTAAAGGAAAATGAATAATGAACAACAGTAATCGTCTACGTATCGCCATCCAAAAAGGCGGCCGCCTATCAAAAGATTGTCAAGATCTGCTTAAACAGTTAGGTGTTAAACTTAACCTTCGTGAACAACGCTTAATTGCACACTCAACTAATATGCCAATTGACGTACTACGTGTGCGCGATGACGATATTCCGGGTTTAGTAATGGACGGTGTATGTGACCTAGGCATAGTTGGCGAAAACGTACTAGTAGAAGTTCAAGCAGAACGTGAACGCCAGGGTGTTCCAAGTGAAGTAACCAAACTTTCAAAACTTGACTTTGGTTACTGTCGTCTTGCACTTGCATGGCCACAAGAGCTTGGCGCTCGCGATAAGAGCTGGTTTGAAGGCAAACGTATTGCTACTA
>NZ_PJBR01000092.1:0-17156 GCF_002863625.1 Pseudoalteromonas sp. MelDa3
CCTGTGTTTAAATCAACCACAATAAAGGCGGGCTTGGTTGCGCCCATAAAATTACCAAATGACATATCAGCTATGTAAATTTTGTTATTAAGTTCATCAATCACAAAGTCTTGTAAAAATGAATTAGCAAGTACCGCTGATTTATTTAGTTTTATTGTGTTTACTAAGTTGTTATTTACGCTATCCCAAGCAATAAGTTTAGGGGCTACTTTTTCGCTCCCCATATCTAAAATCCACACAACGCCTTTACTGTCGCTGTGAATGCCGATAACTGCCGCAAGGCCTACCTCGCCAATTTCTGGGCCGTCTGCCCAATCGATAGTTGGGAATGGTTGCTGTACGCCATTAACCATAATTTCAACAACGCGTGTTTTTGGGTTATCTAGCGGATGCATACTTACTAGCATCCTGCCTGCCGGTGTAATCGTAATACCTGCACCGCGATATTTAGTAAACGTAGTGACGGTTTCAAGTGGGCCGACTTCTAAGGCGTTAGCATTTGTTAAGGCGCTTGCTACTAGTGAAAGCGTTGCTATGGCTAAAGTACTTTTAAATTTTTTCATTTTTTGCTACTCGCAGTATTTGTCTGAATTTGAAGTGGTATAAATCACTTGCTCATTTATGAGCAGCTTTATTACTTGAGTGAATAATAAGCGGATATTGAAAGGTAATAAACAGCGTAATAATTGAATCTTTATCAAATAATAATAGATAATAAAAATAACGAATAAAAAAACACCAATCTAAATTGGTGTTTTTATTAAAATCGCCACTTTTAACGAATAGCGGTTAGTTCATTAATAGTAAAAGATGCAATGCAGCCTTCAACTTTTGCTAAGTAGTTTTTGATGCTTTGTGCTTCCATATGTTGTTGCCATAGTTCATAACTTTGCCAGTTCTCATAAAACACAAAGTGAGCATCATCTTGATTATTTTGATGCAAGGTATATGTAACACACCCAGGCTCTTTTTGTGTTTGTTCAACAAGCAATAAAAGTGCACTTTTTACCGTGTCTATTTTATCGGTGTTAGCAAAAATATTAGCGATTATAGTAAGCTGAGTCATAACTTCCCTTATAATGAAAAATGGTATTTAAAAGCCTTCAAGTACAATTTTACCGATTGATTTACCCGCTTCTAGCTCTTCGTGAGCAATACGTAAATTGGCCGCATTTATAGTGCCTAAGTTTTTACCAATCGTGGTTTGAATGTAGCCTTGGTCAATCAAATCGGCAACATGATTTAATAACTTACTTTGCTCAATTAAATCTTTGGCATTAAACATTGAGCGGGCAAACATAAATTCCCAATGTAGAGATAAGCTCTTCATTTTTAATTTGCTTACATCTAATGACTCAGGATCGTCAATCATTGCAATTTTACCAAATGGTGCAAGTACCTCTGTATACGCTTCAAAGTAAGTATCAGTACTATGCAGGCTTGCCACATGTGTTACCGAGCCAATGTTTAATGCGTCAATTTGAGCAGGTAATGGTTTTGTATGGTCAATGACATAATCTGCGCCTAGTTTTTTAACCCATGCTTGCGAGCTTTCACGCGATGCCGTGGCAATCACCGTTGCGCCAGTAATCGCTTTAGCAAGCTGAATAAAAATAGAGCCAACGCCGCCTGCGGCACCTGTTACTAAAATAACTTCGTCTGATTTTGTTTTTGCATCAGCTGCTTGTTTTACAATGTTTAAATGCTCAAATAATAATTCGTACGCTGTTATTGCAGTAAGTGGTAATGCAGCAGCTTCAGCATCGTTTAAGCTCTGCGGTTTAAACCCTACAATGCGCTCATCCACTAATTGAAATTCTGCATTACTACCTGGGCGAGTAATATCACCTGCGTAATAAACCGCATCACCTGGTTTAAAGCCTGTAACAGCTTCACCTGTTGCAACCACTTCGCCAACTGCATCCCAACCAATTACTTTTACTTCACCGTTTGTTGGTGGCATATATAGGCGCACTTTATAATCGGCAGGGTTAACAGCAATAGCCTTAACTTTTATAAGTAAATCGCGACCTGTTGCAATTGGCTGTGGTAGCTCAACATCAATTAGCGACTCAGGGTTTGAAACAGGAAGTGATTGTGTATAACCAATGGCTTTCATAATAAATGTCCTAATTTGTTTACGTATAAGATGCAAGCCATGCTTTGGCTAGCTGATGGATATATAGTAGACCTTGCTTTAATGTAAATAAACCGCATAATCGTTGAATCATTATCAAATATAAATAGATAATATGAACATAGAAGATTTAAAACTTATTTTAAAAGTAGCTGAGTTTAGAAGTATTACGCTCGCAGCTGCTAAGTTAGATATGCGTACAGCCACAGCAAGCGCCGCTATTAAACGCGTGGAGTCAGCGCTAGGTAGCGAGCTTTTTGTTCGTACAACACGTCATTTGAGGTTGTCGGCTGCTGGGGAGCGCTACATACCACAATGTGAACAGGCTCTAGCAGTGCTTGAACTCGCAAAGCAAAATCTAAAAGGCGAACACGGCGAGGTAGAAGGAAGGCTGCGTGTTGCACTTTCATCTGATTTAGGACGTAACTTGGTGATCCCATGGATTGATGAACTCATGGATAGTTACCCTAAATTAAGTTTAAGAGTGCATATAAGTGATAGTAATATCGACTTTTATCGCGATTCAGTTGATATAGCACTTCGTTATGGCTCGCCTAATGATGCAAGCGTTTATGGTTTTAAAATTTGTAACGTACCGCGCTTGTTGTGTGCTAGCGAAGAATACCTGCTACAAAATGGAAGCCCTGTGCATCCCGATGATTTAGCGTCGCATCAAGGTTTGTTTTATCAGTTGCAGGATATTATAAATAATACGTGGGAATTTAGTGATGGTGAGTCAAAATATAAAGTTAAAATGGATGGCAGGCGCGCCTCAAACGATGGCGATTTAGTCAGGCGTTGGTGCGTTGCGGGTAAGGGCTTAGCTGTAAAGTCGGCTCTTGATATGGCCGACGATTTACTCAATGACAGAGTGGTTACTGTAATGCCAAATTATCAACATGTTAATGGTGAACTTTGGCTTATTTGCCCAAGTAGGCAGTCAATAACCCCAGCGGTGCGTTTACTACGTGATGCATGCAGAGCAAAATCCCAAGCTATTTTGCAGCAGTTGGTCAATAAAGGAATTATTGATAAAAGCGTATTAAAGGATTAATACGCAATCAGATCAACTTAGCTTTTTATTAAAAAACTCAACGGTACGTTGCCATGCAAGCTCGGCATTGTCTTTATCATATCGACCTGTCGAGTCGTTATGAAATCCATGATTTGCCCCTTTATACATATGCATAGTGTATTCAACATTATTAGCTTTTAAATCTTGTTCGTACTGTGGCCACGACGCGTTTACACGTTTATCCAGCTCGCCCAATTGAATCATTAATGGTGCTTTAATGTTTTTACGTAAACTTTCGCTGGCGGTAGTACCGTAAAAAGGCACTCCGGCGCTGATTAAATTACTATCTACTGCCGCTAAATAATTAACAATGTAGCCGCCAAAACAAAAACCAACAGCGCCTAATTTACCGTTACTGTTAGCATGCGATTTTAAAAAGTGCGCTGCGGCAACAAAATCGTTTTGAATTTTAGCGCGATCCATGGTTTTTTGCATAGCGCGTCCTTCATCATCATTACCAGGGTAGCCACCCAGTGGAAATAGCGCATCGGGTGCAAATGCAATAAAGCCTACCTTCGCTAAGCGTCTTGCTACATCCTTTACGTATGGGTTTAATCCACGGTTTTCGTGTATCACAAGAACAACAGGAAGCTTACCTTCTATGTTTTTAGGGGTTGCTAAGTAACCTTTGCCTTTACCGTGCCCGTCTGGCGAATCGAATTCTTCGTATGTTGCTTTAATATCATCGTCATTAAACGATACTTGTTCAGCAAGTGCATAGTTAGGTAATAATGCTGATGTAAGTACAGCCATCGAAAAGCCAAGAGCAGCAAGGCCACCGAGTTTTTTCATAAAAGTACGTCGGTCCATTAAACCGTGGGCGTATTCGTCATACCAATCAAAGGCTTCTTGAGGAATGTGATCAGAGGGAGATGTATTCATGGCTGTTCCTTAACTTTATTATGTCTATTTATTATTTAAATACCATAACGTATTAGGGATAAAAAACGAGCAATATTTCTCTCAATTATTAGGGGGGTTAATAAATCCTGCTTGTTAAACAATGGGTAGTAGAGGCAGTATTAGCAAATAGGTGAATATCATTTTTAAGCTAAAAATAAAAAGCTCGGCATAATATGCCGAGCTTTTTTGGTTGGGATGTTACTTAATTTAGCTGTGAGTAGGCGCTGGTTGGGCATCTACTAGTGGTGGCTTGCCACGCATTTTACGTACTAATCGTTTAGCATCTTCTAGTGCAACATACTGGCACGGTATAAGTATCAGTGTAATTACTGTGGCAAATAACACACCAAAAGCAAGTGATACAGCCATTGGGATAACAATTTTAGCTTGTAAACTCGTTTCAAAAATAATTGGCATTACACCAATAAAGGTAGTGATTGAGGTGAGTAATATTGCTCTAAAGCGACGAGCACCGGCTTGCATTACAGCATCCTTAATTGCAACACCTTCAGCTCGGGCTTTGTTTACAAAATCAACCATAACGAGGGAATCATTTACAACCACACCCGCTACAGCAATAATGCCAAACATAGATAAGCTACTCATGGTCATACCTAAAATCATATGGCCAAACATAGCGCCCACTACACCAAACGGAATAACCGACATTATAATAAGTGGCTGCGAGTAAGAGCGAAGCGGAATCGCTAACAAGGCAAATATAATCATCATTGATATACCAAAGTCACGAAGCTGCTCTGAAGCGCTATCCATCTCTTCTTGAATGCGCCCAGCTACATCACTTGTAACACCAGGGTAGCTTTTAAGTAATGATGGTAAGTATTCATCGCGAATTTCCTCAGCAATCGCAAATGGTTCGGCTTTGTCGGTATTTACCGCAGCCCAAACGTTAACTGTACGTTTAGAGTTTTCGCGACGAATACGGTTTACACCGTCAACCAATTTAACTTCGGCTATTTCGCTAAGCGGTACTTCAGCGCCAGTAGGTGTAATAATACGCACACTTGCTATGTCGCTGATTGAATTACGTTCGTCTTCTGGGTAGCGGATCATAACTTTAATTTCTTCGCCTTCACGCAATATTCGCTGCGCTTCTAAGCCGTAGTAACTAAAGCTAACTTGCGATGCGACATCAGCAAGCGTTAAACCCATGCTATAAGCGAGTGGTTTTAAATCAAGTTGCACTTCGTCGGTAGCACTTTGCATTGAGTCGTTTACGTCGCCAACACCTTCCATTGTTTGTAATTTAGCTTTTAATTTACCAGCCACTTCTTTTAGCTCGTCAGCATTTTTGCCTTCAAGTTTAAAGCTAACGTCGCCATCATCTCGACCGCCATTCATTATACTGTCTTGAATGGTCATAGTTTTAACGCCAGGTAAAGCGGGCATTTGCTCGCGCCATAATGCACTTAGGGCAAAGGTGTCGATAGGGCGTAAATCGGGCTCTACCAAAATAGCCATAATATTTGCTTGCGTTCGTCCGCGCAGGCTTACCGATAAGTCACGGATCATTGGTTTACCGTATTGTTCTTTTAGTTGCTGATCGACCTTTAACAACACGCTTTCTATTTTACGTGCGGTTTCAAGCGTTGCTTGCTCAGATGAGGCAAGGTTCATTTCTATATCAATACGTGGAAAGTCGTGCGGTATTTTTGGGTTTGGTACAAACTTAACTAAACCACCTGCAAACATACCTGCGCTTACAATAAGCAAACACATAAAGCCAACAATTACGGTATAGCGATAGTGAATACAGCGGCTAACAAAAGGAAGGTAGTAGTTATTCACAAAGCCTTTTAAACCACTATCAATTACCATACGTAAGCGATGTAATGGATTTTTAGGGTTTGGTTTACGCGGGTTCATTGCTGCAATGTGTGCAGGTAAAATAAGTTTTGATTCAATGAGTGAAAAAATCAAACATAAAATAATAACGCCACCAATGGCCTTAGAAAAAGCAGCACCAGGGCCGGTTGCGAGTGTTTGTGGTAAAAATGCAGCAATGGTAGTTAGTACACCAAAGGTTGCTGGCATCGCAACACGTTTAACACCGCGTACTACGTTATCAAGTGTATGACCGTATTTTTCTATTTCGGCACTGGCTGATTCGCCCACAACTATGGCGTCATCAACAACAATCCCGAGCACAAGTATAAAAGCAAAGAGTGAGGCTAGGTTAATTGTTACATCTAAAAAGCCAATGGGCATAAACAAAAAGGCGCCTAGAAAAGACACCGGTAAACCCATCATTACCCAAAATGCTAAGCGTAGTGGTAAAAATAGTGCCAGTACTATCATTACTAACAAGCCACCCCAAATCATGTTATCGACCATCATATCAAGTCGACCTTCAAGGTAGTAAGTTAAATCAACAATAGGGGATAGCTTAACACCTGCTGGTAAAAGTGGCTCTTTAGTTGCCATGTAGCTTTTAAGTACTTTTGCTACATCGGTAATGTCTTGATCTTTTGATGCGTTAACTTCAAACGAGAGTGAGTTTTTACCATTGTATTTTGAATATTGTAGACCTTCTTCAAAGCCATCGTTAATGGTTGCTACATCGCCTAAATAAATTTGTGCGCCATCAGCAAGGGTAATAAGGGGGAGTTTTTCAAACTCAAAACCGCGGTAGGCTTGTTTTTCAACACGCATCGAAATATAACCATTTTCAGAGCGTATTTGCCCCGCCGACATATTGGCCGAAAAGTTTTGCACCGCGCCTGCAATATCTCTAAATGTTAATCCGTACTCGCGTAGTTTATCAGGGCTGACTTCTATGCCAATTTCGTATTCTAAGCCGCCGTTAAAATTAACAAGGTTAACGTGAGGCAGCGCTTGAAGTTCATCTTTTATATCGTTGCCAAGCTCTTTTAACTGGTAGTTACTCATGTCGCCGTAAAGCGCGAGTATCATTACTTCTTGCTCAAACTTATCGCGGCGAACAACAGGGCGCTCCATCCCCGCAGGAAAGGTGTTTATTGAATCAACTTGTACTTTAATTTCATCAAGTACTTCTTGTGGATTGTATTGTTCTTCTATTTCAATCCACGCTTGGGAAAAACCACGGTTAGAGTAAGTAATTAGGCGTTTAATACCTTCAATACCTTCGAGGTTTTCTTCAACTTTTATGGTTATGCCTTCTTCAACCTCTTGCGGGGCAGCCCCTGGGTAAACTGCTTGTACGCTTATCCAGTTACTTTCAAATTGTGGGAACATTTGTTTGCGAATGGTCATCGCCATTAAAATACCGCCTACTAATATAAATATCATTAGTAGGTTGGCTGCAACGGGATTTCGGGCAAACCATGCTATTAACCCTGTTTCACGAGTATTCATGATTATTCCTCTTTCAACGCAAGTTGAGTTACATCAGTTTTATTAGGCACAATATCTTCAACTTTTACTGCCATACCTTCAGTAGGGTATTCGAGCGCTGAGGTAACAATTTGCTCGCCATTTTTCAATCCTTGGCTGGCTATAATCATGCCGTTTTGTTCGCGTATAATATTGAGGGTTTTAAACGACAATGTTAAATCGTCATTTAAAATGACAATTTTATTATCTTTAACTAAGTGGTGCGCAACAATAATTGCGTTATCAAGCGGGCGACCTTCAATGGTAGCGTTAATGTACGAACCAAAACGAAGAGGGCGTGTTTTGTCGCCATAAGGTGTTGCAAGTTGTGCTACCAAATAGCTCATGCGGCTTGTTTGATCAACCACACCTTCGGTGCGAATTACTTTGGCTTGCCACATTGTTTGCTTACCTGCGTATTCTGCGTTAAATGTAACATTTGAACCTACGCCGCCATTTTTTAAATATTGTAGTTCTTGGTCGGCAACGGGTAAACGTACCTCTGCAACTGAGGTTGCACTCAATGCACCAAAACTATTACCTGGGTTTACTACTGAACCCAAGCTAATTGTGCGTTCATTAATAATGGCATCGTATGGGGCTTTAATATAAGTACGTTCAAGATTGCGGCTAGCACGTTTAACACTTGCTTGAGCAGAGCGGTAACGCGCTAGTTTTTCGGCCAGTTGTGGTTTACGTAAATAAAGTTCTGAGGCAATAGCTTCGCTTGAGTCCGATTTAATACGCTCCCATTCAGCTTTTGCTACATGTGCTTGTGCGCGTTCTATTTCAAGTGCTGAGCTTGCTTGTGCTAAACCTGCTTGCGCTTCAATAAAGTCTGCCTCGTAATCATTTGCATCAATTCGTGCTAAAATATCGCCTTGCTTTACAAACGCGCCTTCAACAAATTGATCTGATACCGAAATAACTTGCCCACTAACTTGTGCTATCAGCTCGGTACGGTCCTTTGGTTTAACAATGCCGTACGATTTAACATCGAGCGTTATAGAATCTAAAAGTATGCTTTGTGTTGCAACTAAAGGGCGTAAATCTTGCTCTGGCTTTTCTTCGGGTGGTTTTTTCATTGCCATAAAGGCGAAAGCTAAAGCAATACCGCCTGCTAAAACAGCAATTGGGAGTATTATTTGTTTTGTAGTAGCCACAAGGCATTCCTTCATAATTGGTGGTGACAGAGCAATAATACGCAATAAAGTGTTTACAAGGCGTTTTAAGATGTAACAAAGCATTACATACGTACATTACAACTCAACATGCGGCTAATTACGTTCCTAAAAAGGAATTAAAGTAAGTGTGTTTTATTCAGAGGATATTATGAAAACCGAATCGATGAGTTGCAGGCTAGGCTGCGGCGCATGTTGTATTGCGCCAAGTATTAGTTCGCCTATTCCAGGTATGCCAAATGGTAAAAAGGCCGGAGAGCGCTGTATTCAGCTAGACGAACGTAATTTATGTAAGTTATTTGGTGATTCAAGCCGACCTAAAGTATGTAGTGATTTTAGCGCCACATTTGATGTGTGCGGGTCAACAAATGCACAAGCTTTAGCACTTATTACAGAGCTTGAAGAGCTAACTTAATCCTCGTTTTTAATACACATCTATTTACAATATATTATTAATAAAAATCTTCATAAGGTTATTAAAAGCAGTCGTTAATTTATTTAATGGCGAAATATTAGACATATTTAACTTTGTTGCTAATATAGGAAATTGTAAGATACTTTTTATAAATCTCATTTATAGGTGATTTCGTTCAATCTTAATTTTTAAAAGGAAAGAAAAATGAAAAATTTACTTACAGCATTTACATTAGGTGTGACTTTATTAGGTTGTTCAAACTTACCCATTAAAACCGATATTAAAGAAGACCATTTTAGACTCGAAAACTTTAAAAGAGAGCAGGGAGTAGATCTAGAATATGTCCACTTGATGTGCTTTAACAAAAAACCTACACAATGGGCTGAACCAAAGCAGTATATCAGTGGTGAGCATGATTTATGGGTAAAGGCGAGTGTTTCAAACCCTGATGTTTTAAATAGTCAAAAAGAAGCTTTTGTTAATTTTAACGTTAATTTAGATTCTGATAAAAGCTATATGCTAAATAGAAAAAGGGAAGGGGATAAGATATCAATCTGGATACAAGAAGTTGAAACCGGTACGGTTGTTTCGCAGGTTCTTACAGATGAGCTTAGTCGCCCTTTACAAATTGATAATGAGCTAAGAAAAAGACAATGTCGTTCTGGTTCAATATAAGCTGAGTAATCAAAGCTCTTAATATTTAGTATGTCGTTTATTCTTTGCTAAATATTTATTCAAAGACCTGTTTTAAATAAACAGGTCTTTGAATGTGATAGCTCAATTCTACCAACGATACGTTGCGCTTAACGTATATTGCTCACCTCGCCCTGGTGTACCAGGTATCTCTTCAAACGATTCACCCCATAGGTTATCTGCTGCTAAAGTAATAAATAAGTTTTTTAGCATTGGCGGCGTAATTTTTAACGTTAAATGAGTAAATAAAGCATCGTCGTCACTACCGCGCAGCGCATTTTCGTGCTGTTTGCGCCACTCGTTATCTATTCTAAACTGCAATATATCAGTAGGATTCCAAATTGCGCCGAGTGTTAGGCGGTGATCAGGAAAGTTTAATGCGTAAAAGCTAGCATCAATATCTGCCGCACCGTAATTTTCTGATTTATGAAGGTAGGTGTAACTCGCTACAATTTCGGTTGTTTCAAAGTGTTTAGTTGCTAAGAACTCAATGCCCGTCGTATTTATATCTACAGGGTTTGCAAAGCGCGCTGAGCTTGAATCAAAATTAAACGTCCAATCGGTTAAGTTGTCATCTTTGCGATAAAAAATAGCCGAATTAAGTTGCCAAGTTTGCTCATCAACTAATAAACCTAGCTCTAGGCTTTTAGTCGTTTCGCGCTCAAGGGTGTAATTACTTCTAAATAACCCGCCTGAATCACTTCCACCAATCGCGGTATAGCCTGCTACTTGGCTTGCCTCTGCGTACGATAAATAAAACGTGCGCTCAAAACCTTTGCTGTTTTGTGTATTAAGCGTTACATCACCAATAAGTGACAGTTCTGAGTCGTCTCTATTTGTATCGTCAAACGCAGCACCTAAACGAAATGTAAGTTGTTTATTATCCTCAAGCGCCATTTTGTATTCAGGCAATACGCTTAATTTATAATACTTACGAGAGGTAAAGTTGTTTTCAAGCGTGGTAGATTCAATTGAGTCGTCAATAAACTGTGCTGAATAATTTACAGCAAATACATCGCTTTGAGCATGATGCCCCGATAGCGCTAACGACTTAACTTCACTTTTGTGAAACGCTTCAAAAGCGCTTGGATTTTCGCGAGAGTAAATATAATGATCGTCGTGTGTGCGGTAATATGCCGACACTTCAAAGTTACTATCCTGTGCATAATTTTGCTTATGGTTTAGCATTAATAAGCGGGTTTCTAGCTCTTCTGTTTCGTTAACGCCAAATGGTGTGTACAAATTTGGCCAACCAAAAAACTTATCTTGTGAGCCAAAAAATAAATCTGTTTGAGAATCAGCGCTAGCTAATTGAACGCGACCCGATGCACGCGTAAAGTCGTGATCGCCGTTATCAATAGTGCCATCGCTTTGTGAGTGAGAAATCTCGCCCTCAAAACCAAGCTTCCAATCCTTTGCGCCTTCAAGGGGCATACTTACACCTGCATGTAAGCTTTGTAAGTTAAAATCGTTTGTGCCAGTACCTACCGATACACTGCCGCCCGTGCTAATTGGTTTCCAGCCAAACGATACAGTGCCTACAGAGCTATTAGCCCCATTAAGCGCGTTGTCTGCGCCTGTTAAAATATAAGGGCCGGTAAGCATTTGCGGTGCAATAGGAATTTCAGCAAAGTAATGCCCAGATTGTGGGTCAAGTAAAGTAGCACTGCCAACCCTAAAGCCAGTGTTTTCAAAAATACCACCGCGTATAGTTACATCGGCTTGCGCTTCAGCCATATTACGTGATTGCAAATCAACACGTGGGTCATACTCTAAATTAGATATTGGAGAGTCAAATGTACCTACAGGTAATGTGTTTGCAGTGGGAGATGCCTCAACTGTTATTTTTTCGATTGCCGGTGATGTTTCAGTTTTATCAGTTACAGCTTCGCCGTAGGCAAAACTGCTCACGCTGCATAGCAGTGCAGGGAGTATAAAGTGCGGTGACCATTTCATGTTGTGTGTCTCATTTTTTATATGCAATTACGGTAACAATTAAATTCAGAACACACTTTTAAGGCGTGATAAAATAATTCAATTAAACAACTGCGATTTTGGCGCGATTGTACATTAATTCATTAAAAACTGCATTTGATTATCATTTGCAACGTTAATGCATCTAACAAACTTGGTCACATTTATTATGAATATAAAACAGCAAGATACTATTTACTTTGCAGGTGGCTGCCTGTGGGGCGTGCAAGAGTTTTTAAAGCACTTACCTGGTGTAATAAGTACTGAAGCAGGGCGGGCTAATGGAAAAAACGATAATACACAAGGCGAATACGACGGTTATGCTGAGTGTGTAAAAGTAATATTTAGTACAAAAGCGGTTAGCTTAAACGAGCTGTTTGGCTTCTTTTTTGAGATTATTGATCCGTATAGCGTTAACAAACAAGGGGATGACGTAGGCCCTAAATATCGCACTGCCATTTATAGCAAAAGCCAAGATCATTTAAAGGTCGCTAGCAATTATATAAGCCAGCGAAGTGATGCTGATAAAATTGTGGTAGGGGTAGAGCTGCTAACTAACTATGTGCCAAGCGATCCTGAGCATCAAGACCGTTTAACTAATCATCCTGATGACTATTGCCATATACCCTTTGAGTTGTTGTACAAGTATAAAACGAGTTAATTAAAACTATTGTTTATTTTTTCTTTGAACTTTTTTGTTTAGCTTTTTCTCTTTTTTACGAGGGAACATATCTCTACTTAAATAAGGTAGCACTAAAAAAAAGATCCCACCCCCTAAGTAAAAAAGAAGGTTAAAAAGATAAGAAAATGGAGAGGTCGATAAAAAATAAACATCAGATTCAACTCGATAATCTGTTGGTGTAAGAACATATCCGTCGTATATAGATTTTACTGCGATTATTATAAGTAATAACCCTAAAGCAAAAGAAAACAAAGAGAATGCTATTCGATTTAACAGCATTCTAGTATTACTAATATTAGCGTGTTTTATTTTTGGCTTCTTTTTTGTTTTTTGATTATTTGACCGTTTCATGCTTACTAAAAAAAGTAATAATTATAGCTATAATAATTCCAACAAAGCCTACGGTTGAGAAAACTAAACTATGTTCACTTTTAATGCTGAAAATATTTAGCAGGCTAGTGATTAATAAAAGTAATATCCCAGCTGTTTTTAAAACTTCTTGCGCTTTGTTTAAACCAAACCATTCACAGCAAGAAGGGCATTGCTTTTTAATAAAAATTCCTTTTTTATTTATATTTTTTATATCCTTACTATCAACCTTACTTTTACAGTTAGGGCACGCAACTTTCATTTTAATTCTTTAATTCGTTTTTATTTATTTCTCTTAATACCCTAAAGCCGATTTCGTATCCTCGAACATTTTTCGGGATACTCATTCTCTGTGAATGATGTACATGTGGTTGTGGCATGAGCCAGCTTGCTCCTTTTGCAATTATCTGAGTACAAGCACCAGAATCATTTGCAGCAGTAGTGCCAGCTACATTGTTATGATTATCAACATAACAGTCTTCCACCCATTCAGATACATTAGAGGTAACGTCGTATAATCCAAAGGGGTTTGGCTTTAAAATACCTACTTGCCAAGGGTGCCCTAAATCAGAGCCTTTTGGGCAACCACCTAAGTCTCTATCGCAGTGGTCAATGCCTTGTACATAATCATTACCCCACCAAAACTTACTCGTTGTTCCAGCGCGAGCTGCATATTCCCACTCAACTTCGCTAGGTAAGCGATAAATATTGCTAGTCTCTTTGCTCAACCACTTTGTGTAAGCAACAGCATCAAACCAAGATATATTTACAACCGGTTGCTTACCGCGGCCCCAGCCGTCGTCGCTAGGGCATGACCTAATTCCGGTTTTACAAAACTGATCATATTGTGCAAAGGTAATCTCGGTTTCACTTAGTGCATAGCTTTCTTTTATTGTCGTTTTTAAAATAGGGGCTTCATCTTGAAACGAGCGAAAATTTTCACCGCCTATGGTCCCTGTACCTGGCGGTATTACTACCATTTTAGGTGATAGTTCACCGCTTTTAAGCTTATCTTGTATGTAACTGATTTTATGATTAGAGAGTTTAAAACTAGGCCAGCTAATATTAAAAAAGCCGATACAGAACCCAATCAAAACGACAATAACAATGAAATATTTAATTTTTAATCTAGGTAACATATATCACTCTGAAGTTATGCCAATAATATAGCTTGCTGAATTGCTGAATTGCTGATTTTATTATGTAAGCCATTTACGCTTGTGTACATGCTTGCTGATCCTTTAGCTAAATGTTGTTTTAGTTTAAAATCCATTTATAAAGATAAAGCTGCTAGAGCTAATTTAGGTAAGCTGAATTCCCTGATTATATGATAAATAATTAGAAGCTAAAGCTTCTCGCGCGAGCAAGCTTTGCGCCTACAAGATAAATTTAACTCGGTATTGTTGTAGACGTGCAGCTTGCTGACGTGACGGGCGTAGCTCGTAATTACTTTATTTTAAAAGTTCCAAAAATACACACCCACAAAAAAGCTCACGTACTGTGAGCTCTTTTAAAACTTACTTATAGCTAATTTTAACTTACTGCTGCTTTTGCGGCGGGAAGTTACTTAAAATTTCGCTCACTGTTTTATTAATTGATGCTTCACGTTGTTCTGGCGATTGATTTTTCTTTAATCGACCTTCTTTTGCGCCGCGCCATACTAGCTGGTTAGATTCACGGTCTACAATATCAATAATCAGTGTACCCACTTCGTATTCACGCGCAGTTGTATCGCGTTGAAAACCAGTACCCCAATAACCCCAATGCGGGCGGTAGTTTATATTGAAGTTGTCTACTTCAAGCTCTTTATCTACCGATGCATGATAGTTAACAAGTACATCAGCTTGCGCTGCATCAACTAAACTCATACCTAGTGTTTGGCTCAATTCTGCATTAACGGCAGTGCGAACACGCTTTTCCATTAGGCCATTAATTTGATAGTTATTTGTGTCTTTAGTTAGGCTGGCGTTTTCTACCCAAGCAAATGTTTTAAAATTACTAAAGTTAGCTGATTTATCGTAATCCCAATCTGGGGTTTGTGTACAGGCTGTAAGAAGTGCTAGCGCTGCAACAATAAGTATATTTTTCATTACGTTTGCTCCAATAAAATGCATTAATTTAAAATAACACACATAGTTTAAATGTGTATTATTTAAACGTCCTATATTTTAGTTTAGTTGGTTTGCCTTAACGGCCAATTAATTGTGTTCAACTTCAATCCAATCTTTTTCATCTACCCAGTTTTGTGCACCGTCTTTTACCGAGCGAATAGGCACAATGTAGTCACAACTTATTTGTGGTTTAACTGAGGCAAATATAGGCACAAAACCAAAGCTTAGTGCGGTTTCTATAATTGCTTTTTGATTTTGTGGGTCAATGTCGGCCGCTTCATCTATGTAAATAGGTATACGGTATAGGTTTTGTTCCTGGTCACTTAATAAGTAGCGAATAAACAACATGCCACACAATAACTTAATCGTAATACGTGTGCCGTTTGAACCCGCCGAATCTATTTTTTCAAAGTGCTCTGTTTCACCTGCGCGGTTAACCACTTCAAATCGAATATCAAATAAATCGGTAAGTGTTAAGCCCGCTTTATCTGAGGCGAGTTTAATTAAGTGATCTTTCGCTTCGTTTACCGCATTTTCGCTGTACGGTTCTTGGCTAAGTAAATCAAGCGTGTCACCTTGCTCAAACTGATGCGACGTGCTGATAATGGTATCTATACTATCAACCAGCATTTTGCGCGGTATTACGTTAATTTTAAACGCTTGCAGATTTGAAATACGGTGCTGGCTTATGCCTTTATTAAAGCTGTTCATTTCGCGGCGAAGTCGGTCTAAATCTTCTCGTAAGCCTTTAATAGTTGCAGCCACTTCGGTAAGCGCAACGCGTGCTTGGCGTTCAACCGCGTCGCGTTCGTTATCAATATTATGAAAGGCGCTTATTAGCTTTTGGTATTTAGTATATTCGTCGTTTTCGTTGTCGAATTTAGTAATACCCGCGTTATATACATGCAAATAGGTGTTGCGTACGTTTATGTCAAAATTACGCAGCTCTTGGCAGTCTTTATTAAAATGATGAACAAGGTCGCTTAAGTTATCAAAGTCGACTGTAATATCAATCATATACGGGGTTACTTTACCGCTGTATAAATCAAGCGTGTGGTCAATTCGCTCGCTTTTAACTTGGCGCAGACGCTCAGTTTGGCGATTAATTTGCTCTTGTTTTGATTTAATTAACGAGCGACGATCGGCAATTGAGCCACTATTTTTTTGAATGTCTTGCAGGTAGTCGTCAACTTGTTCGCGCTCAGCTAATAACTGCTCTTTTAGCATGGCTTGCGCTTCAACCGACTGCTGCATTATATCAAACTGCTCTAAGCGTTTTAGGGCGCTCTCTGCGCTCATAAGCTCATCGTATAACGCGTCTTTTTCTTTTTGCTTGTCGGCAACGTTTGCAGCAACATCGCGCTGTTGCTTAAACTCTTTAAGTGAATGCTCAAGTGCACTGAGCTGAGCGGTTAATTGCTCCTTGTTTTCGCCGCTTTGCATTTGCACAGGCGAGAGCTTTTTAAGCTTAATGCTTGCACCTGGCAGCGTTAGTACACCGCCTTTAACGTTTTCGCTAAGTAGCGATAAAAATTCACCAAACGCATCTTCGTCATCAATGGTTATATCGCCATTAGTGGTGGTTGCAAACGAGAGAATATCTGGGTTTAAAATCCGCGATATTTCTTCTACTTCTTTTAACGAGAGGTCTTCGCGCATGCGGGTAAACAAATTAAACTCAAGGTTTTTAAGTTGCAGCTTTAAGCTCTTAATTTGTTTTTGTGTTTCGCTAATGCGGTAGTCAAGCGTATGTAGGCTTTGCCCTTGTGCGCTGGTTATAGAGTGTGAAAGCGACTCGTAATCTTGCTTTAACTGAGTCAGGCTGGTTTTAAGGGTGGCTTTATTTACCAGTTCAAATTCGCTTTTAAGCGCATCGTAATCTAAAAACCACTGCTCAATTTGTGTTTGTCTGCGCTCTATGTCGCGCGATTGCTGTACGTATAGGCTTTGCTTTTGCTCAAACTCGTGTTTTTCGTGCTCTATATCTTCAAGCGCAATGCCCAACTCATTAAGTTGCGATTCTTGATAGGTATCAAAATCAATTAGTGCTTGGTCAATTTTAGGCGCATACGCGGCTAATTTACCTTTAAGCACGGTTTGGTTTTCAAGCATTGATTCAAGCGCGGCTATTGGCTCTTGCATTGACTCAAGGGCTTTTAATTCGCATTTTGAGCGGTTTACTTTATCAAACGAGCGACGCCATACTTCATAAAAGTCGACCTTAGAGTTCGACATATGGCG
>NZ_PJBR01000093.1:0-17129 GCF_002863625.1 Pseudoalteromonas sp. MelDa3
AGCGCAACAAAAGAAGAAATAGATTTATGGGAGCTTTTTAACCCCGAAATTTATGAATACGTTAAAAACAACGAAATTTGGTTTGACCCAAAAACAGGCTTAAGACTTCAAGTGTGCCCATTTTTAGAAATTGCGCCTAAAAAAGATCCTCTCGCTAAAAACATGTATACCTGCAGTATTTACCTCGACCGCCCAGAAGACTGCCGCCACTACCCTAGTCTTATTTCAGAGATGATCCGCGACGAATGCGAAATGATTGAATCTGTAGATATAACAAATCAGACAAGAGCGCAGCATAAACTAGATGCGATAATGATAGATAGCCGCTATTAAATACATAGATTTACCGGCTAGCGCTATGAGTTCTTCGGTCAAATAGATAAGTTTCCTATTCACAAACCTATTATTTGAATTTTTATAATATTGGCTTAATCGTCATTTTTTGATTATTCATCGCAAAACACAAAGTTATACTATAACATTGTTGATTCGTTAATTTTGCGGTGTTATATTATATCACAACATAATAACCACGAACCAATATATCCATGACAAAGTTAACATTAATCTCCTCTGCTATTTTTTCTGTTTTATGTTCTCAATCAGCTTTGGCTGCAACCGTTACTGGTAAAGTAATGGATGATAAAAATCAACCAATTAAAAATGCCTCTATCCATGTCCATGGCAAAAACCAAAGCGTTAAAAGTAATGATTTAGGCGAGTTTGCTATCGATATAGATGCAAACAGCCAATTACATATTAGTAAAGACAACTACATAGACTCTCGTATTACTGTTACCGAATCTTCAAATAATCTGTCTGTGTCACTTAAACCAACATCGGTTGAAACAGTGGTTGTTTATGCCTCTGCACTTCATAAGAACAGCCTAGAAATGATATCGCCAGTAAGCGTGCTCTCAGGTGATGAATTAAGAAATAAATCTAAACCAACACTTGGCGAAACTCTTAAAGGTTTACCAGGCGTAAATGCAAGTTACTTTGGCCCTGTATCATCAAGCCCAATTATTCGTGGTTTAGATGGCCCTCGCGTTAAAATTACACAAAATGGATTAGATGCCAGCGATGCGTCGCGTATTGGCCCAGACCACGCGACATCAAGCGACAGCCTAGCGGCAGAGCAAATTGAAGTGTTGCGCGGTCCAAGTACCCTACTTTATGGCTCTGGTGCAATTGGTGGCGTTGTAAACGTGGTTGATAACCGTATTCCTACTAGCAATATCGACGAGCTTACAGGCGCTGCTGAATACAGCCACGATACGGTGTCAAATTCAAACACCGTAGCAGCAAAACTTGAAACAGGTAATGAAGGCTTTAACTTTCATTTTGATGGTACTAAGCGCAGCGGCGATGATTACCAAACACCGACCTTTACTATTGCCGACGATGATGGCGATGTTGAAACCGAAAGCTCGGTAGAAAATACTTTTATTGATAGCGAAACACTCAACTTTGGTACCAGCTATGTTGGCGATCATTTAACGATTGGTTTTTCTTACGGTAATATTGATACTGATTACGGTATTCCTGGGCATGAGCATCATCACGATCACGAAGGTGAAACTGAAGAAGAGCATGCAGAACATGAAGATGAAGCAGCTGAAGAGCCGGTTTACGCACATTTAGAGCAAGATCGCTGGCAAGGGCTTGTAAGTTACGCCCTTCATAATAACTGGATTGAAACCATCAACCTACGTGTTGGCTATACAGATTATTCACACAGCGAAATTGAAGATGGCGAAATTGGTACTACTTTTAAAAATAAAACGACTGAAGCACGTCTAAATGTAGAGCATAAGTTTGCTGATTGGCACGGAATGATGGGCTATCACTACAGCGATTCTGACTACGATGCAATTGGTGAAGAAGCATTTACACCCGCGAGTGTAACTACAACTAACGCATTATATTTACTAGAAGAGCGTGAATTTGGCAACGTGACAATAGAGCTTGGTGCACGTGTAGAAGATTACAAAATTGAAAGCCAAATCACGGCACACGAACATAGCCACGATGAAGTAGAAATAGATCATAGCGACGAAGAGACCATTGGGTACAATAAAAGCTTTACCAATTTAAGCACCTCTGCCGGTGCCATTTGGCAATACAGGCCGGGTCATAGTATTGCGACAAGTATTTCTCATTCAGAACGAGCACCACTTTCGGCAGAGCTTTTATCAAACGGTTTACACATTGCAACTGGCACTTATGAGCTAGGTCTTGGTTACAACATTGAAGATAATGAAGCGCATTTTGAGCCTGAAAATATTAAGCAAGAAACCTCAACAAACCTAGATTTAAGCTTTAGACGTTTTAGCGGAGACTTTGGTTACACCGTTAACTTTTTCTATAACGATATTAAAAACTTTTATTTCCAAGAAAATACGGGTTTAGTTTACGATGAAGAAGATGGTTTAGAATCAGCTATTGGTGCACATGACGATGCTGTTGCGGTTTATCAGTTTACAAGTAAAGACGCAGAGCTTTATGGAATTGAGTTTGACGCACATTACCAAGTAACCCCAAGCGCTATGGTTAAAGTATTTGGTGACTCAACTCGTGCAAAACTAAAAGACGACGAAGGCAACTTACCGCGTATCCCTGCCAATAAATTAGGCTCTGAGTTACAGTACGATTTAGGTGACTTACAACTAACACTGACGGGTACTCATTACTTTGATCAAAACGATGTAACTGCATTTGAAACAAAAACGGACGGCTATACGTTATTTGATGCACAAGCTAATTACCAATTAGGTTTAGGCAGTGTAGATGCACAGCTTTATATAAACGTGGATAACATTACTGATGAGTTAGGCTTTGTGCATAGCTCATTTATTAAAGATAAAGCCCCACTACCTGGCAGAAACTTCCGCTTTGGTGTTCGTGGTTATTTTTAATAATTAAAAATAGTTTTTAGTTTATATATTTACAAACCGCATTTTATTAATGCGGTTTTTTTTATTTTTAGAATATATAATATCAACACGCAGTTATACTTAATCGATTTGAAGGATTAAACCTGATGCTAACTGCGTTAAGAATTTCTGATATACGACTGCATGGATGCTGGAGGTAGAGCAATGCAAGAGCAATTAGTGGTAACAACTAAACAACGAAATTTTTGCCTTGTTATCGACACAATTTTCTTAGCGAAAAGTAGATCACTTAATTAAGCTAATTGGTATAAAACTCTTAAATTACAAACACAAAAAAGCCGTATTCAAATTGAATACGGCTTTTTAAATTCTTAAATTAAAATTTATTTAATTTAAGAAATGATTTCGTGTAGCTCAACATCAAATACAAGCGTTGAGAAAGGTGCGATTGCAGCACCTGCGCCACGTTCACCATAAGCAAGCTCATGAGGAACGTAGATACGCCATTTAGTACCTACAGGCATCATTTGTAATGCTTCAGTCCAGCCTTTGATCACGCCACCAACTGGAAATTCAGCTGGTTGACCGCGCTCGTATGAGCTATCAAACACAGTACCGTTAATAAGTGTACCGTGGTAATCAACACGTACTGTAGACTCAGCTGTTGGCTTTTCGCCTTCGCCAGTTGCTAGTACTTCGTATTGAAGACCAGACTCAGTTACTGTGATTTCAGGACGTTTTGCGTTTTCTTCTAAGAATGAAATACCTTCTGCAGAAAGTACTTTAGACTCTTCTTCACGACGAGCTTGAATCTCTTCGTTTATTTTTTCAAATGCAGCTTGGATCTCTGGGATCTCAACTTGAAATGCGCTACCAGCGTACGCATCTTTCATGCCTTCAAATACTGAATTTAGGTTTAAGCCTTCAAAAGGATTAGACTTAAGTTGCTCACCCATTTGTAAGCCAATACCGTAACTTGCTTTTTCAGCATCTGTAGTAAAATTATCTGACATAATGTGTTTTTCACGTTTTGTTAGTTAAAAGACGCGACTATGCTATCACAAAATAAACCGCGTTTGGGGCTAGTTTTTGCTGAGTTTTAGCTTAATTAGGCCAACAATATAACTACAAAGCGGCAAACTGAATAAAATTCCAACAAGTAGAGGCATTGTTAGTAATCCTGATTCGCCAAACAGTAAAAATGGCACTACAAGCAGCCCTATACAACCAATAAAAACAGAGCCAATAACTGGCCAATGCTTATCGTATTTGGTAATAAGATGGGCAGCTAAAACATTAAAACCAACACCATAAATTAAAGCGGTAATTAATGGATACTCTGGATGAGCGTCTATAGCCATTTTTGCTAATAAGCTAATAGCACTTTGATAGCAGTAACCAAATACCGTCCATAATAAAAGATGTTTTATTAATTTCTGCGAGGTTGGTAGGTTTGTTGCTTTAGTCATTTAGAAACTCCACAAAGCAAAAAACCGCCCATAAGGCGGTTTTTTTTAAATAATGGTGGAGAGATAGGGATTTGAACCCTAGATGGGCTATAAACCCATGCCGGTTTTCAAGACCGGTGCATTCGACCACTCTGCCATCTCTCCGCACGGCGCGAATAATATGGTTAAATACGTAACTTGTAAAGAGCTAAATATAAATTAATATAAAACATTAATTTATTGGATGAAATACATCCACTTTGTTATTTTATTAAGCTATTCACTTTAATAAAAGTGTAGTTAATGGACTAAAGTTAAACGCATTAATAATATTGTTTTGGTCTGCGAGCAATCCAAGAACAAATTAAACAAGCCAATATACTCAGTGCAGTAAAGGTAACGCCTTGAAAAATTAAATCAAATCGATTTAAATCATCACTTGGTACTACAACAAACATAAAAGCTGGTAGCACACTAAGCGATAAAACGTAGCAACATACTTTAAATGCACGCCCAAAGTCGAAACGTTTGGACTGGTGCATCCACCATGTTAACAACACAAGCATACCCATCGCTGAACCGGCTATAAAGTGTGATGCATTTGTGCTCATTGCAACATACAGTGTTACAAAAGCACCAATGATTCCCCAAATTGACCATGCTAGCCAATTCTCTTTTTCACGTAAAAATAAATTTCCCATAGTTTTCGTCTTCTTTATCGTTATTTTTATTAAGACTTTCCATAATGTATCAAAAAACAACCGATTAAAAAACAAACTGAAGAAGATTTAGTAAATTTAGTGCTTCCAAGCGCTTCTTACAGCCAAGCCATTAACTTTTGAATAATACTCTTTGTAACCTTAATGAATTATGACTATGTAAATTGCGCAAAGTTCATACTATTTCACAAATCACTAAAATAGTTTTCTGGCTTATGGCGAGGCGACTTTTTACAATAGACTTCGGGTGTACCTATATATAAATACCCTACTATTTCATCTTGCTCATGTAAGTTAAGCGCTTTTTTAACCGCGCTACTTTGTGCAAAGTAGCCTGTGCGCCAAACACCGCCTAACCCTTGGGCAAATGCAGCTTGTTGCATCGCAAGTACGCTGCACCCTGCGCTTTGTACTTGTTCTATTCGAGGAACTTTTGGGTGTTCTTGATATTTAGCAATTGCTATTACAATCATAGGCGCACGAAGGGGAAGCTCTTTAGCACGGTTAATTACTTTTTCTTCTTGTTGCTCTGCTAACGCACTTTGATGGTAAATTTCACCTAGTTTATTGCGTCCATCACCTTGAGCAACAATAAACTGCCAAGGGGCAATACAACCATGATCGGGAACGCGTAATGCTGCTTGCTTAATTATGTCGAGCTGCTCAGGGGAAGGGCCCGGCTCTGTTAGTTTAGAGTCTGATTGGCGGGTAAGTAAAAGCTCGATAGCGTTCATAACGATTCCTCAAAATTCAAAACGCTAGAGTAACATTTAAACCCTTAAAAAATAAATACCGAGAAATTAAAATGCAAAACGGCCGCAAAGGGTTAAGCTATGCGGCCGTTAGTAAAGTAGATTAAATACGTTATTCTTTTACAATATTTCGCCTTAACCAGTAATCTATACTAACAAAACGCCCACCGCCCATAAAAAACAAGCTAAGAAGCATAGCAAAATAAATTGCCGAAAATTCTATACCGTTGTTTAAAATAGACGGCTTGCCCTTTTCGTATAGGTAATCAGGAAAACCGTGTTCTTCAGCTAAGCCACGAATTTTACCTATTCGGTCTTGTACTTCTAGTGAGTTTTCAAGGCTTTCTTTAGCGCCCGGAATTGATAACCAATCGAGCACTTGCGCAGCACTTGTTTCTGGATTAGTTGGTGCTATTGCAAACCAACCATTATGCCAATGCACTGAGGTTGCAGCGACAACCATTGTGAACATAAGTGGGATACTGACCAAGCGAGTTAAAAGGCCAAGTAATAAAAACCAACCTCCTAAAAATTCACTCCAGCCAGCTAAAAAAGCTAGTAAGTCAGGAAACGGTAATCCTAAACCCCATTCATTATTACCAAACCATTGAACTACATCTGGAGATGCTAAAAAGTTATCAAAGAAACCTTCTGTCTCACCGCTTATAGCAAGTTTGTTATAACCTGCAATGATCATAACAGGGGCTAAAATTAAGCGAAATAGCAATGCAGGTAAACCATCTAAAAATAATAATTTACTCAATATTGCATCGTAAAGGCTGGTTAGTTTATTCATGCGTATCCTGTGTGTTCAATGTTTATTAAGTTATAGACTATAAACAGCAATGACCGCACGAATTAATAAACTATTTCAACTTGTTTACAAAGCTTAAATACTTCTAGCTACCTGAAGTGCTTCAAAAATAGCGCGTTTGGCATCAATAGCGGCAGCTAGTTTAGCGCCGCCTATAACATGTACATTTGCGTTATCTGTGTAATTTTCTAGCACTTCGTTATTAGAAACCTGACCGATACAAGCAATAACCGTGTCTACTGGCAGTACTTGAGTTTCACCAGCAACATTAATAGTAAGTCCGCTTTTATCAAAGCTTTGGTATTGGCAATCAGCAATTTGCTTAACGCCATGCTGCTTAGCAACTTGGCGATGTATCCAACCCGTTGTTTTACCAAGTTCGCTACCAAAACGACCCGCACTGCGTTTTAACATATACAATTGACGTTCATCTTTATGAGGTTGGGCTTGACACTCAATCCCCCATTGCGTTTTAAACTCGCTAATAGTTTGCGATTTATGTTCGCTTAAAAACGCAACCATATCAAAACCTATACCACCGGCACCTAAAATAGCAATTGATTTACCCAGCTCTACTTCGCCACGTATAACTTCGTCATAAGCAAACACACGCTTATCATCGCTACATTTAATTGATGCTTCACGTGGGCGAACGCCAGTTGCAAATACAATATCGTCATAGTTTTTAAGCATTGAATCGTCGTAAGCTTTACCAAGCTCTACAGTTACTTTTAATCGCTCAAGCTCATTAGTGAAGTAAGTAAGAGTATGGTTAAAGTCTTCTTTGCCCGGTATTTGCATAGCTAAATTAAATTGGCCACCCATTTGCGGTTTTTGATCAATTAACGTGACGTTATGCCCTTTTTGAGCCAAGTAACAACTTGCCGATAAACCAGCAGGGCCTGCACCGACTACTAATACGTTTTTAGCTTTGGTTGCTTGCTCTAACGGGTAATCTAGCTCAAATGCAGCTTGTGGATTAACTAAACACGTAGCACGTTTATTTTTAAATACGTGATCTAGACAACCTTGGTTACACCCTATACAAATATTAATTTGCTTAGATTGATTATTTGCGTATTTATTAAAAAACTCTGGATCGGCAAGTAGCGGCCTTGCCATAGAAATTAAATCAGCCTCGCCTGCATTTAAAATATCGTTAGCTATTTCTGGAGTATTAATTCGGTTAACAGCAATAACTGGCACGCTCACCACGTCTTTTAAACGTTTTGATGCTTCTTTAAATGCACCTGGCGGCACCATACTCGCAATAGTCGGTACACGCGCTTCGTGCCAACCAATACCTGTGTTAAAAATATCAACGCCCGCTTTTTCAAGCTCGGTAGCTTGAATGACAACTTCCTCTGGCGTTGAGCCGTTTGGAATTAAATCAATAACCGACAATCTAAAAATGATTAAGAATTGCTCAGATACTTTTGCTCTTACAGCTTTAACTATTTCAAGCGCAAGTCGCATTCTATTTTCTAGGCTGCCACCAAATTCATCTTCACGTTTATTGGTGTGCGGCGCCATAAACTCATTAATCAAATACCCTTCAGAACCCATAACTTCAACGCCATCGTAGCCGGCTTTTTCAGCCATATAGGCAGAGTGCGCAAAGTCTTTAATTGTTTTTTTAATCGAGCCAAGCGTCATAGCTTTAGGTTTATAAGGATTAATAGGTGCTTTTATTGCACTTGGTGCCTGATTGAATGGATGGTACGCATAACGTCCAGCATGTAATAATTGCAAACAAATTTTTCCGCCGTGTTTATGCACAGCATCTGTGTAAGCGCGGTGCTTAAATACATCGTAATAACTATTAAATGAAGATGAAATAGGTGTTAATTTGCCACGTAAATTAGGGCTGTATCCGCCCGTAATTAACATTGCAGTGCCGCCTTTTGCACGTGCTTCGTAAAATGCACGTAAGCGTTTGCGGTTATGCCATCCCTCTTCAAGGCCTGTATGCATTGAGCCCATCACTAAGCGGTTACGTAATTGTGTGTGTTTTAGTTGTAATTGTTGTTCTAACATCTTGTGCCCCGTTAACTGGTCTAACCTGTATACATTAGCTAATTCTGCTTTAATGGCAAGTAATAAGCAATATGTGCCTTCATTTAATTAAAAAAAGCCATAAAAACATGTATTAATAGCACCTCATAAACACTTCGTTACGATTTAGCAGTTAAATTTATTTTTATTCTAGGCTAAGATGGAACTAATGTATTAACTGTACCAAATTAAGGAGCTATTTTGATAGCAAAGGTATTTAAAGGTATTTGGACTGGAATTAACTTTTCTCGTCGTTTAATACTCAACATTCTGTTTTTATTACTGGTAATTGTTTTCTTAGTGTCACTCTCAAGTGACGACGATAAAATAATAGTTGAAAATGGCTCTGTGCTTAGGCTTAACCTAAATGGCCCTATTGTTGAAGAAAAAACATACATAGATCCGGTCGAAGCTGCAATTAGTGATGCAACTTCTGGTTCTGAAGCGCCAAGCGAAATATTACTCGACGATATTGTTGAAGTAATAAACGAAGCGACTAAAGACGATCGCATTACGGTGATGCTGCTTGATTTACAAGAAATGCCTAAAGCGCATTTAAACAAACTTAAGCAAATTACCAATGCTATCGATGCATTTAAACAAGCTGGCAAAAAAGTGATTGCATCGGGTTATTACTATACCCAAGCACAATACTATATTGCATCACATGCTGATGAAATAGCTATGCACCCATACGGTAGCGTAGGTATTGAAGGTTACGGCATGTATCCGCTTTACTTTAAAGATGCACTTGAAAAGCTTGAAGTAACGCAGCATATTTTCCGTGTTGGTACATTTAAGTCAGCAGTAGAACCTTTCATTCGTAACGACATGTCTGAAGCAGCCAAAGAAGCTAACCGTGTTTGGTTAGGCGCTCTTTGGAGCGAATACAAACAAGATGTTGCTGCGGTTCGCCCATTTGATGAGTCAAATTTCGACGAGACAATGGACGTATATCTTGAAAAAATGAAAGCTGCAGATGGTGATGCAGGTAAATATGCACTTGACCACCAGTGGGTTGATTCTTTAAAAACAAATCAACAAGTTCGCAAACAATTAATTGATTTAGTTGGCGCACAAGAAGATGGCAAAACATTTAAGCAAGTTTCATTTCGTGAATACTTAAGCTTGGTTAAACCACCGATTGAGTTTGATAACCCTATTACTGAAAAAGTCGCCGTTGTAGTTGCTAAAGGTACAATTGTGGATGGTGAGCGTAAAGCTGGCGAAATTGGTGGCGACTCTACAGCAGCCCTACTTCGTAAAGCACGCCTTGATGACAAAGTTAAAGCGGTTGTACTGCGCATTGATTCAGGTGGCGGTAGTATGTTTGCCTCTGAAGTTATTCGTGCAGAAGTATTAGCGCTTAAAGCTGCTGGTAAGCCTGTTATTGCCTCTATGAGCTCTGTAGCTGCATCAGGTGGTTATTGGATTGCCTCTGCTGCAAACGAAATCTGGGCAGCACCGAGTACTATTACAGGTTCAATTGGTGTGTTTGGTACGTTTATGACATTTGAAAAAACCTTATCTAAAATTGGTGTTTATTCAGATGGCGTTGCAACAACCGAAATGGCTGGTTTTTCTATCACTCGTCCCCTAAACGAAAAAATGGGTCAAGTAATTCAGATGAGCGTTGAAGAAGCATACGGTCGCTTTTTAAATGTTGTCGCTGATGCCCGTAATATGACGCCTGAGCAAGTTGATAAAATTGCCCAAGGCCGCGTATGGATTGCATCTCAAGCACTTGAACTAGGTTTAGTAGACAAACTTGGTGATAAACAAGATGCTATAAAAGCAGCCGCAGCACTTGCAAAACTTAATCACTATGAAGTTAAAACCATTAAACAAGATTTAAGCTCGCAAGAAAAAATGATTCAAAACATTTTTGGTAACGCGTCTATTAAATCGATGCTTGGTTTACAAACACAAAAAACATCTGTGTTAGCAACGCAAGCTAACTTGCAAAGCGTTATTAACCAATTAAGTACTGAAGTTGAAAACCTTAAAGATTACAACGATCCACAAGGTGTATATGCACGCTGTTTAGTGTGTAACGTTGCACAATAAAAGTGCATAGCTTTACCTAATCAGCTGTATTTAAAGTTACTTAACGTTATACTAAGCCCAGTTTTTTTACTGGGCTTTTTTTATGAAACGTAAACGCATTTATATCGCTTATACTGGCGGTACTATAGGTATGAAAAAATCGAGTCGAGGTTATATTCCTGCTGAAGGTTTTTTAACAGAAACCGTAGTAAACAACGCAGAGTTTAACCGTGATGAAATGCCTTTGTTTGATATTCACGAATACTGCCCTCTTATAGATTCTTCAGATATGTCTCCTGAGCATTGGCAACTTATTGCTGATGACATTAAAGATAAATACCAAGATTATGATGGTTTTGTTGTGCTTCATGGCACCGATACAATGGCGTATACAGCCTCAGCACTATCGTTTATGTTCGAAAATCTAACTAAACCTGTAATTGTAACTGGCTCACAAATTCCGCTTTCTCAATTACGCTCAGATGGTCAAGTAAACCTTCTGAATGCAATGTATTTAGCGGCAAATTATCCAATTGCAGAAGTAAGTCTATTTTTTAATAACCAACTGTTTAGAGGTAACAGAGCAACTAAAGCCCACGCCGATGGATTTAATGCATTTGCGTCGCCTAATCTTGATCCCTTAGCGTTATCGGGTATTAGTATTCAACTTATTAAAGGCCAACTTAGTCCTTATGTTGAAAATGAGCTGCAAGTTACCCCTATTACACCTCAACCCATTGGTGTGCTTTATTTATACCCTGGTATTAGTCAAGAAGTGGTTAAAAGCTTAGTTAACGGCAATATTAAAGCACTGGTGTTGCTTAGTTTTGGTGTAGGTAATGCACCGCAAGATCCTAACTTTTTATCAATACTTGAAGAGGCAAGTAAACGTGGCGTCGTTATTGTTAATTTAACCCAGTGCTTAAAAGGCCATGTAAATATGGGCGGCTATGCAACGGGTAATGCACTGTTAAATATTGGTGTTATTAGTGGGTACGATATGACCCTTGAAGCATGTTTAACTAAATTACATTATTTATTTAGCCAAAAGCTAGAAGTAGAGACGATTCGTCATTTAATGCAAGACAATTTACGTGGTGAGTTAAGCCGTTAAATCTCACAGCACCAAAAATACAAAAGGCACGCTAAATAGCGTGCCTTTATCGTTTTAAACAACTGTTTATTATCTAACTTTAGCGTCGATATCTACTAGGTCAGTTAAATGGCATGTTTCACCGCTATGGGTTTTAACGCCGTGCTCACCAAAGTAATCACGCTGGGCTTGAACTAAATGCCCATTACTCGGTGTGGTTAATGTTGCTAAATACGTTTGTGTAGCACCCAATACAGGGAATGCTAAACCAGTCATTATTGCTTGTCCGGTAATTTTGCGCAAAGAGTTAGACTCTTTCTCAAGGGTATCAATAAATTCAACACCTTGTGCAACGCTATCAAGGTAGTCAGCACGAATAATACAACCAGCACGCCACGTTTGAAGCGTTTTAGATAAATCAACTTTCCACTGATGAGTACGTGATGCACCTTTAATTAACGCTAAACCTTGGCGATACGCTAGTAAGCTTGCAAGTAAGAACGCTTCTTTTAGCTCTTCTAAATCAATTTCAACATTGTTAGTTGATTTAGATGCATACGTCATCTCTTGTGCAGCCGTTGTATTACATGCATTAGTTAAATGACGAGCTTGTACAGCAGCAACAAGTGAAGGAACTGCAATACCAAGTTCTAGTGCATTTTGCGCAGTCCAAAGACCAGTACCTTTAGCGCCAACTTTATTATCAATTAAGTCCGCAAGCGGTACATTATTATGATTTTCAAGTGACAATATGTGGCTAGAAATAGACAGTAAGTAGCTATTTAATTGACCTTCTGACCAGTCATTAAATATCTCAGCCACTTCTTTTGGAGAACGATTAGTGCCTAAACGAAGTAATTGGTACACTTCTGCAATAAGTTGCATAAGTGCGTATTCAATACCGTTGTGAACCATTTTTACAAAATGACCACTTGCTGATTGACCTACACGTGCAAAACACGAGTCGCCATTATAGCTAGCAGCTACTTTTTCAAACCATGGCTCAATACGTTCCCAACCACCCTCAGAACCACTTGCCATCATTGCAGGACCATGGCGAGCACCTTCTGCACCGCCAGAAATTCCCATAGTGGCAAATTCAAATTTATTTTGGTATTTAAGTTTACGCGTTATACCGTCTTTATAATTACTATTACCGCAATCGACAATCATATCGTCACAGTTAACGCCGGCCTCTACAAGTTCATTACAAACTGTATCAACTAACTCACCAGCAGGAACAAGTAATAAAATAGAACGAGGTGCCTCTAAACGCCTTACCATGTCTCTTAAATCAGAGACAATGTGAAGCCTATCAGCCATGCCTTGAGATTTAGCACAACTTAGTAACTCTTCACCCGCATGTGGGTTTTTGTCATAAGCGACTAGCGTTATCCCTTTTTCAATCAAGTTTAGGGCAAGATTTTTTCCCATAACGCCTAACCCTACTAATGCAACTTGCATCTAGTGTCCTCCTCGGTAACAACTATTTGGTTAGAAAATTCAGTGTATAAATTAAATAATACCGCGTGCATTATACTCATACAGTCATAAAATACTAATTATGAGTCAATACAACATGCTTTTTTATTACAGATAAATAAGCTACGTAATTATATCAAACATCAATGGTCTCGGGGTGACTAAAAGCAAAGCTAATTGAAATTAAGATCATTGACGCATTCTGACACCGGTGTCATAATGATGACACAATAGTTTTGTATAAAATAGTGGCAAACCTTTGAAGTTTGCACATAACTAAAATATTTTATTCTAATATAGATATTTTAAGTCAACAAAATAACGTCAACATGCTTTCACCAAGCAAACAGGAGAAATTGATGCTAAGACGCACGAAAATAGTCGCTACCCTTGGACCTGCTACCGATAGAGATAACAACTTAGAAAAAATTATTATCGCTGGGGCTAATGTAGTACGTTTAAACTTCTCACATGGTGTTGCCCAAGATCATAAAGACCGTGCACAAGCTGTACGCGATATTGCAAAAAGATTAGGCAAGCATATTGCTATCCTTGCTGACCTTCAAGGCCCTAAAATCCGCGTTTCTACTTTTAAAGAAGGTAAAGTAACGCTTGCTGTGGGTGCAAAATTTACCCTTGATGCAAAAATGGAAAAAGGCGAAGGCGACATAAACTCTGTAGGTATTGATTATAAAGAATTACCTAACGATGTAAGCCCTAACGATTTACTACTTCTAAATGACGGCCTTATTCAATTAAGTGTTGATGAAGTAGCTGGGCATTTAGTGCATTGTACAGTCACTGTTGGCGGTGTTTTATCTAACAATAAAGGTATTAACCGTTTAGGTGGTGGCTTAACTGCTCCAGCATTTACTGAAAAAGACAAAGAAGATTTAATAACTGCCGCTGAAATTGACGTAGATTACATTGCCGTATCATTCCCACGTAGTGGCGACGATATGCGCTACGTACGCTCACTTGCTGAAGCTGCTGGTTCAAAAGCACAGTTACTTGCTAAAATTGAACGTGCTGAAGCCGTTGAAACCCAAGAAGCTGTTGATGACATCATTTTAGCGTCTGACGCTGTAATGGTTGCTCGTGGTGATTTAGGTGTTGAAATTGGTGATGCTGCTCTTATGGGCAAGCAAAAACTAATTATTCGTCGTGCTCGTTCATTAAACCGTACTGTAGTAACAGCAACGCAAATGATGGAATCGATGATCGATAACCCTATGCCTACACGTGCAGAAGTTATGGATGTTGCAAATGCTGTTCTTGATGGAACAGATGCTGTAATGCTTTCAGCTGAAACAGCTGCAGGTGATTATCCTGAAGAAACAGTTGCGACTATGGCACGCGTTTGTTTAGGTGCTGAATCGCAAAAAGAAACGCACGTTTCTAAACACCGTTTAGATAGTCGCTTTTCTAACAATGCTGAATCAATTGCGCTTTCTGCTATGTATGCAGCTAATCACTTAGATTCTGTTAAAGCAATTATCACACTTACTGAATCTGGTAGTACGGCTAAATTAATGTCGCGTATCAGCTCAGGCTTACCAATCTACTCGCTTTCACGTCATGCGAGTACATTAGGTCAAACAGCACTTTATCGTGGTGTTTACCCAGTATTTTTTGATTCTACAAAAACTGAAAAAGACGGTATGGTAAAAGCCGCGCTTGATACTTTAGTTTCTCAAGGGTCTTTACAGTCTGGCGATACAGTAATTATTACTCACGGTGACTCAATGGAAACTGTGGGCGCAACTAACACAATGAAAATTGTAACTGTTGCGTAATTAAACGCCGAATATAAAAAATGCGAGCTTAGCTCGCATTTTTTGTGTCTGTAATAAAAGCGTTGGCTTTAACTTGCTAATGCCGCTTTAACCTTATCTCGGTAGCTACGGCTCACTTTTAATTCTTGGCCATTTTCAAGTACTAATAAATACTCACCACTTACTTGTGTAACCAGTTTACTAATTTGTTTTGTATTTACTATTGCGCTGCGGTGCACACGCACAAATAACTGAGGGTCGAGCTCTTGCTCAAGCTCTTTCATTGTTTTACGTAGAATATGCGTTTGTCCGTCTTCACAGTGTAAACACATATAGTCACCTGCTGCATCAACCCATTGGATAGTCGCTACAGGTACCCGTATAATTTCACCCTGCTCTTTTACAGCAAGCGATTCTGGGTAACGTCTGTCTGTTAGCATATCGCCAGTGGCTAATTTTTTAAGTATTTCTTCGCAATTGTTACCAGTAATACCGGCTACAAAACTCGCTAGTTTTTTCTTATGGACGTTGTCTTGCTGCGTTTTTAAGTAGGTATGCACTTTTTCTACCGCCTGTTTTAGTCTGTTATCATCAACGGGTTTTAAAATGTAATCGAGAGCATGAATTTCAAACGCTTTTACAGCAAACTGGTCAAAGGCCGTTACAAATACAATCGCTGGTAATGCTTTTGAGCTTTCGCTAAGGGCTCTTGCTACTTCAAAGCCATTCATACCTGGCATTTGAATATCTAAAAAAACCAAATCAATTTTCTCGCTTTGACACATTTCAATTGCATCAGCGCCTGAACTACACAATTTAATTACTTCAATATCAGAGTATTCTTCGAGCCTTACCGCTAAACCTTTTCGTGCTAACGGTTCATCATCAACAATGAGTGTTTTTATTTTAGTCATTTTTCACAGCCTTCTCAAAAGGTACTCGCAGATTAACTTTTAATCCACTTGGCGTATTATGTGATAATACAAACGAATAATTATTTTCATACAACGTTTTTAATCTATCTTTGGTATTAGCGACACCTACGCCTTGAGCGTTAACTAATTGGCCATCGAGTATGTCAGTACCTGGGCCGTTGTCGCCCACTTCTAGTAATAACTCATTCGCAAATACCTGTGCTTTTATATCAATTACTCCACCTTCTGTTAGATGGGCAATAGCATATTTAATCGCGTTTTCTATAATAGGTTGCAAAATTAAGCTCGGT
This sequence comes from Pseudoalteromonas sp. MelDa3, assembly GCF_002863625.1. Classification (NCBI taxonomy): domain Bacteria; kingdom Pseudomonadati; phylum Pseudomonadota; class Gammaproteobacteria; order Alteromonadales; family Pseudoalteromonadaceae; genus Pseudoalteromonas; species Pseudoalteromonas sp. MelDa3. The sequence goes on from NZ_PJBR01000093.1 coordinate 16,307, forward strand.
ACTAAAGCCTCTTTAGCCTGCTCGCTTATATCTACATTTACCTTTAATCGCTCATCAAAACGTACACGTTCTATTTCTAAGTAAAGCATGAGTGCATGTAACTCTTGCTCTAGCGGTACTTTCTTTATTGGATCGGTATTTAATGTATAACGTAGAAAGTCACTTAGCCTTGCTACCATTAAGTTAGCATCTTTGTTTTCTTTAACCAAAATTAAAGTAGAAATAGCGTTAAGTGTATTGAATAAAAAATGGGGATTGAGCTGATACCTAAGCATTTTTAATTGCGCTTCGTGTGCCATAGTTGTGGCTTTTAGTGCTTTTTGTCGCTCACTTTGTAATAACTGATAATATTTAACACCAAAGTACAAACCACTCCAACATAAAATAATATATACAGAATCTAAGCCTTGCTGCAGGTAATAAAACCACTCCTCTGGTCTATAACCATGGCGGTATATTTCCCACAAATTAAATTTTTGAACGACAGCCCATAAAGTACCTGTTACATAAGAGGCACCAAATACCACAATCATTAATACCCAAGGCGAGGCATTCCAAATTTTACGGTAAATATACCTAAGCGGTACTGTCATTAAGCAACCAGCGTAAGCATTTAATAAAATAACAAATACGTATATATCACGCATTTCAAATACTTTAGAGCCAATATAATTTACTAACGCATAACCAATCCAGCCTGCAATTTGCAAAAGCCAAAAAAAGCGTTGTCTGTTATCGACTAAAGATTGCCAGTTCAAAATAGATGTTTACTCCGTATAGTTAAAGACTAATTCCATAAAATAGGCGCTTATTATTCTTTATT
>NZ_PJBR01000094.1:0-17122 GCF_002863625.1 Pseudoalteromonas sp. MelDa3
GAAGAACAGCGTATCAACAAAGCACAATCAGCAATGCCAAATGTTTTAAATGCATTTACCCCACAAGTATCAAATTTTGAACAACAATTTAAAGAATTAAACGACTTTAAAAGTGCAAAAACATTAGTACAAAGCTTCAGCTTTGAACTGTGGGAAAACGCAAAACAACGCATACTAAAAACCAATAACTACGACGACCGAGAGCTTTACTGGGCACGCCTGCTTTCAAGCAAAGTAATACGCACAACGTCACCTAAATTTTCAATTACGCAGGCTCAACTAAATACTTTACTAACAATGCTTGAGGACGGCAGCAGAGGCCGTACCGACCTTGCTTTTTCATCAGGCAGCACTAAAAAAATATTACTAACTGGCTTTGACCCATTTTTACTCGATAAAAACATAAACCAAAGTAATCCTTCAGGTGTTGCGGCGTTATTACTCGACGGCCAAGTTATTAATTACAACGGCATAAGCGCAGAAATTAACACCGTTATGGTGCCTGTGCGCTACGAAGACTTTGATCAAGGTATAATAGAATCGCTACTTGCCCCCTACTACGCACTTAATAATGTAGACATGGTAGTAACCGTAAGTATGGGCAGAACAGAATTTGATTTAGAGCACTTTCCGGGTAAACGTCGCAGTGTAACTGCCCCCGATAATGCCAATATTGTGTATGGTGGAACGCAAACAAGCCCAGTAATACCAAAGCTTAATGGCAGACCACTCCCGGGCAACGAGTTTGTAAAATTTAGCTTGCCTTTAACTTACATGCAACAAGCCAAAGGCCCTTATAAAGTTATCGACAATCACGAAGTCACCACGCTTGAAAAAACCTATAAAGCCGGTTCGTACGGCGAGCTTAAAAATAGTATTGCGGTTAATGGCGGTGGTGGTGGTTACCTGTCTAACGAAATATCGTACCGCAGTATTCGCCTGCGCGATGCGCTTAATTCAAGTATACCTACAGGGCATATTCATACCCCACGTATACAACAATTCGAACCTGAAACAGAAGCTAAAATAGTAAAACAAATAAAGGCAATGCTAGAGCAAAGCTTAGTAGCGCTATAGTTTAGAACGACTAGTTTAAGCACATAATAAAGGGCAATAACATTGCCCTTTATTTTCTCATGCACTCTCCCACGGTTAATCACATGGTAAACGCATTTTCATATTCTATTCACAGTGGTCTAGACAGAGTAATTAACTCGATGAGCAATAAACTAAAAAGCTAGGTATTTGATGTCTAGTCAAAATTTAGTGCCTTTGGTTCCACTAGAAAGTCGACTTGCTGCACAGTTGTTATGGGGCTTTGGGGATCTGCATGAAGGCTAAATCCTTTTACCATACTATAGAAATAATTACCCCCTCGCAGGGCGCTGAGCTTACGGGTAGCGGGAGGGGTGTTGTTGATGTCAATAATAGAGATTATAAGTATAATTTCAAGGCATTTGTTGTTTGGGCCGATATTGGCACTAAACGATGACTGAGAGGTAAGCCAAGAGCCTTAATTAATCATCAATGATGCTCAATTAAAACGCTTAAACTCATATGGCGTTCTTTATTCAAGCCATGGTGTATATTCACACCAATCGACGTCATTAATAGTTGTATAGGGTACAGTGCGTAGCCATATTTAAATTGAGTTTAAATAATAAGAATACTTGATTTTTGAATAAAAAGTTCAAGAAAACACAGCAGCCTGCTTGACTGGAACTTTCTAATGAGTGACCCCTTTGATTTTAATGTATAAGGCCAAAAATGTGGCCTTATACTACAAAATAAAACGTGACAACTAATACAACTCAGCACCTATGAATATATATACGTAATTACTAAATTCAGGCTTAGTTAAATGCCCGCCTTCAGAAATCGTATCTAATAATTGTGCATAACTGTTTGCATCGGTTGCATTACCAGCATAGCCATAAAGTAATAACGTTAGCTCTTCTAAAATAACTTCATCGGTAGGTTCAGGAAAAATACTACCGAAAGATAAATCAGGAATTTGACCGCTTATGCCACCTCTTATTGTCCAATCGAACCTGCTTTCTGCAGCATCATCAACTAAAAAACTATAACCCCATGTTGTTCGAGCAAACCGGTTATCTACATTGCTAAAGTCAAAGCTTGCATCATTGTTTTCAGTAATCTGAAGTAAACTAAACCCTAAATCATCAGTAATCGTGGGAAGCTCTGTCAGCTGATAATCACCATCAGTTTCTATTGCGCTTCGAGCATAACTGTGGATATCAACTTCAACACCATCTACGTTCATCGGGTCGGACATAAAATCAAACTGCACATAAGAATTGTGCTCAGTTACTGTGGGGAATATAAAAAGAGTGTCTGATATTCCTGAAAAACTATATTGAACAAACTGATAAGTATTTTCAGCTTCAATATAACCTCTAGTACTAGAATAATCAGCATTAAAATCTAATTGAACAGGAACTTCAACACCGTCATGAATAAAATCTTCATCAGTTAGCGTAATAACTGACGAGTTTACCGGTACATCAATAACTGCTGCTTTTGCATCAACTGAATACCTAGACAGCGCTGTTAAATAGAGCTTATTGTCACTAGGACAAATATTTACAGAACCTGAAACCTCATTACCTTGAGATTGGTATATCGTGTAATCAGATGCAATCGTACTTAGCGCTGTTGTATCAACATTATATTCAGTACACCCACAACCTTCGCTAAAGTTATTAAAATAAAACTTGCCTAAATTAGCTCTATTTTCAATATCAAGCTCAGTGAAAATTTGCTTATAACCACCGTCGGTCTCATCAACCACATCGCCCAGTAATGATACATGTCTTGTACCAGAAGGTAGTTCACCTGAGAAATTACCTTGGGCGTCGGTTTTAACAGAGCCTATAGCATCACCATCGTCGTTATGAAAAACAACATCAGTTTGATACGCAGAATCGGTCCCGCACTGGCGAGTTAATGCTTGTAATGAAATAGTTTGAAGCTGAGCAGTACTGCCGCCATTTGATGAGCTTGCAGAATTCCCATCTGATGAAGAGCCACCACATGCGCTGAGCGTTAAAGAAAGTGCAATAGCGAGTGGGGTAAGTATAAATTTATTCATTTTTATTAGTCCATTAAGTTTATTCCGTTTCATTATCTCAACTTAAATAGAGCAACAACAAGTTATTTAGCAACTAAATTGCAATAATTTGTAAACAAAAAAACATACAACTCACAAATAAAGCCAACAAATAGCCATACCTGCAAAGTTAAGCATTTATTAAAGCTAAAGTTACTCGCTAAAGTCTAGAATACAGAAAAATGCAAAGGGTCAGGTCTTGTTTCTTGCCAAGGCCAAAACAATTATCACGTTTAACACCTTCCCCCGTCACCACGCCATTAAAATGAGCAATTGATTAGTAATATCGCGTATGGATGCGCGATAAGACGAAGATAGACCAGAGAGGGACCAGGGGCAGCCCCTCTTTGGCTGCTGTCGCCAGCGCGACAAAACCTTGAATAAGGTTTCTAATCTTAAAAAAATGCGAAACGTATTCGCGTTATCGATGATGGTGACCTCAAACACCTATTCAAATACTTATTCAGGCTGCCGCCCGCGCGTCAGCAAGCTAAACGACTACAATAAATAACACATACTCTTGGCTTTTAAGTGAGTAAGTATATTTGTGATTTGTTGGGTTTCGTTTCACTCTTCCCAACCTACGCCCATATAATTTATGGCGAATCACCACACACAAAAAAGCCGTTGCATTGCTGCAACGACTTTTTTAATTTTGATAAATTCCCAAACTATAATGGGACTTACTACCCATTAAAGGTCAAAAAATTAGTCTCTGTTCTTAGTCGCGATAAGTCTCAACCGGTGGACAAGCACACACTAAGTTACGGTCGCCGTATACGTCATCAATACGTGTAACGGTTGGCCAGAACTTGTTTTTAGCTACTGCAGGCACTGGGAATGCAGCGTAAAAACGGTCGTACGCACGGTCCCATTCGTTACCTAACACGTCGCCTTGTGTATGCGGGGCAAACACTAGCGGGTTGTTTTCGATTGACCATTCGCCAGAGATTACTTTTTCGATTTCGCCTTTAATTGACACCATTGCTTCGATAAAGCGGTCAATCTCACCTTTTGATTCAGACTCAGTTGGCTCAATCATTAATGTGCCAGCTACTGGGAACGACATAGTTGGTGAATGGAAGCCGTAATCTTGCAAGCGCTTAGCTACGTCCATTTCAGTAATGCCTGATAGCTCTTTAAGCGGGCGTAAGTCAACAATACATTCGTGAGCAACACGGTTGTTACGACCACGGTATAAAATTGGGAAGTGCTTGCTTAGCTCATGCGTTAAGTAGTTAGCATTAACGATTGCCATTTCAGTGGCTTGTTTTAAGCCCTCTGAACCCATCATGGTAATGTAAGCCCATGAAATAGGTAAAATAGCGGCTGAGCCGTAAGGCGCTGCCGATACGGCACCGTTACCAATGTTAGTACCTGGTACGTTAATTACGCTGTGGTTTGGCATAAATGGCGCAAGGTGCGATTTAACACCAATTGGGCCAACACCTGGACCACCGCCACCGTGTGGAATACAAAACGTTTTATGCAAGTTTAAGTGCGATACGTCAGAGCCAATAAAGCCTGGGCTTGTTACGCCAACTTGCGCGTTCATGTTTGCGCCGTCCATGTAAACTTGGCCGCCGTGCTCATGAATAATGTCACAAATTTCGCGAATTGTTTCTTCGTATACGCCATGCGTAGACGGGTATGTGATCATAATGCACGATAAGTTTTCAGACACTTCCTCAGCTTTCGCTTTAAGGTCGCTCATGTCTACGTTACCGTTTTTGTCGCAGTTAACTACCACAATTTTCATGCTTGCCATTTGCGCTGATGCAGGGTTAGTACCGTGCGCAGAGCTTGGGATTAAACATACATTACGCTGTGCATCCCCTCGTGACTCGTGGTATTTACGAATCGCGATTAAGCCTGCGTATTCACCTTGTGCACCAGAGTTTGGCTGTAGTGATACTGCATCGTAACCGGTAATGTTTACTAGCCAGTCGTGTAGCTCGCCAATCATTATTTGGTAACCCTCTGCTTGATCTAGCGGGCAGAATGGGTGAAGGTTTGCAAACTCCGGCCACGTAATTGGGATCATCTCGGCGGTCGCGTTTAGTTTCATGGTACATGAGCCTAACGAGATCATTGAGTGATTAAGCGATAAGTCTTTGCTTTCTAGTCGCTTAATGTAGCGAAGCATGTCTGTTTCGCTGTGGTAGCTGTTAAAGTTTGGATGCGTTAGTACTTCGTCATCACGTACTAAACTTGCAGGAATTGACTCGCTGCCATTTGCTTCAACGTCGGCTGCAATAGCGTCAACACTTAGGCCATGGCCTTCGCCTAAAATAATATCAAATAACTCAGCGATATCGGCACGTGTTGTTGTCTCTGATACCGAAATTGAGTACTCGCCTTCGTGGTTTGTTGCAAAGTTTACGCCTTTTGCAATTGCACGTGCTGTTACGTCGTCTTTGCTGTCGCTTACTACTGTTAGCGTATCAAACCAAGTACTGTGCTTAAGTGCTACGCCTTTAGCTTTTAAGCCTGTTGCTAAAATATCAGCAAAGCGATGTATACGCTGCGCGATAGTTTTTAAGCCTTGTGGGCCGTGGTATACCGCGTAAAACGCTGCCATGTTGGCAAGTAATACTTGCGCTGTACAAATGTTTGAGTTGGCCTTGTCGCGTCGAATGTGTTGTTCGCGCGTTTGCATTGCCATACGTAGTGCGTCGTTACCTAAACGGTCTTTAGATACACCAATAATACGACCTGGTAATGAACGCTTGTATGCGTCACGTGTTGCAAAAAATGCAGCGTGTGGACCGCCGTAACCCATAGGTACGCCAAAACGTTGAGCCGAACCAAGTACTACGTCTGCGCCTAGTTTACCCGGTGCTTTTAATAGTAATAAACTCATTATGTCGGCAGCAACACAGGCAATGGCCTTTTTGCTTTGTACGCCAGCAATTAGGTCTGTTATGTCTACCACTTCGCCTGATGTAGTTGGGTATTGGAACAATGCGCCAAAAATATCAAAGTTAACGGCATCTTCTGCTTTACCTACAATTATTTCAAAACCAAACTGCTCGGCACGCGTTGTTACTACGTCGATTGTTTGTGTGTGTACGTCGTCGGCAATAAAAAAGGCATTGGCTTTTTTAGCTTTTGATACGCGTTTTGCAAGGCCCATAGCCTCTGCAGCCGCTGTTGATTCGTCAAGTAATGATGCACTTGCTAAATCAAGACCGGTTAAATCTAGGGTCATAGTTTGGAAGTTTAATAATGATTCTAAACGCCCTTGAGCAATCTCTGGCTGATACGGTGTGTACGCTGTATACCAACCTGGATTTTCTAGTACGTTACGTAAAATTACGTGCGGTACGTTAGTTGGGTGGTAGCCTTGGCCAATGTACGATTTGAAAACTTTATTTTTGCTGGCTACTGATTTTAGGTAGCTTAGTGTTTCAACTTCAGTACGGCTTTCGCCAACTGTTAGCGGTTGTTCTAGACGAATGCTAGCCGGTACAGTTTGGTCGATCAGCTCTTGCACACTCGATACTTCTAAAGCACTTAGCATATCGCTTACTTGTGCTGGGCTTGGCCCAATATGGCGGCGAATAAAATCTTGCTTTTGCTCTAGTTCTTCAAGAGATTTGGCGTTTGACATGAATCCAGATTCCTATGATCCTAAATGCTAATGGGTAACTAGCATTAATTAAAATATTTGACGATTTAACAGTTCATTTAGTATGGGGTGGTGAGCTGTAAAATCATAAAAGCCCCATTTTTATACATTAAACGGGGCTTTTAGTTATCTTCAAAAAATGATTATTCTTCGTCGATAGTGTGCGAGTAACCTTCAGCGTCTAATAAGTTGTCTAGCTCAGACTCGTCAGATGCTTTAATACGGAATAACCAACCGTCGCCGTAAGCGTCGTTGTTTACTGTTTCAGGTGAATCTTCAAGTTCTTCGTTAATAGCAACAATTTCGCCACTGATAGGTGCGTAAATGTCTGATGCTGCTTTAACTGACTCTGCTACTGCACAGTCTTCGCCAGCGTCTACTTCGTCGCCAACTTCTGGTAATTCAACAAATACCATGTCGCCAAGAAGTTCTTGTGCATGCTCAGAAATACCAACAGTAAATGTACCGTCGCCTTCACTGCGAACCCACTCGTGTGAAGGTGCGTATTTTAACTCGCTAGGAATGTTGCTCATTTTATTTGTCCTTTGGTTTATATTGGGAGGATACCAATCACAATAATTATTGTGATTGGTATAACCAAATTATTTAAATTATTGATTTACCGTTACGTACAAAGCTAGGCTTTACTACTTTAACGTTTACTAATTTTTTACGCATTTCTACTTGAGCTGTATCGCCTGTTGAACGTGGTACACGTGCAAGGGCTACACTAAAACCAAGTGTTGGTGAAAAAGTACCAGAAGTAATAATACCTATCCCACCGTCAACAATTACTTTAGAACCGCTACGCAAAACGCCTTTTTCTTCAAACACTAAGCCAACTAGTTTGTCAGTGCTTTTTTCTGCACGTTGCTTAACAAGTACGTCACGACCAATAAAGTCACGATCTTCTGGTTCCCATGCAATGGTCCATGCCATGTTAGCTGCAAGTGGTGATACGCTTTCGTCCATATCTAGGCCGTAAAGGTTCATACCTGCTTCTAAACGTAGCGTGTCGCGTGCACCTAAACCAGCAGGCTTAACACCTGCGTCTAGCAGTTGTTGCCATAAATCGGCTGCTTGGTCGTTCGGTACTACTATTTCGTAACCGTCTTCGCCAGTATAACCCGTTGTGGCAATAAATAAATCACCTACTTGAACACCAAAAAACGGCTTCATACCTTCAACAGCTGCTTGTTGCTCAGCATTTAAAAGAGTGGCTGTTTTTGCTTTAGCGTTAGGGCCTTGTACTGCAATCATTGCAAACTCTGGGCGCTCTGTAACCGTTACGTCAAAGTCGCTCGATACGTTAGCTAAATGCGCTAGGTCTTTTTCGCGCGTTGCTGAGTTAACAACTAGGCGGTAAAAGGTTTCGCTAAAGAAATAAATAATTAAGTCGTCTATTACACCGCCTTGCTCGTTAAGCATGCCTGTGTAAAGCGCTTTACCTGGTACGGTTAATTTTGCAACGTCGTTAGCTACTAGCTTACGTAAAAATGCTTGTGCTTGAGGCCCTTCAATGTCAACAATAGTCATGTGTGATACGTCAAACATACCTGCGTCGGTACGTACGCTATTGTGTTCTTCTATTTGTGAGCCGTAGTTGATTGGCATTTCCCAGCCATGAAAATCAACCATTTTAGCGCCCGCTTCTAGGTGCTTAGCATGTAGTACAGTTTTAGAAGTCATAACATTCCTTCACGTTTAAATTAACCCTGTTTAGGGCGTGGCTTAAATAGACTTTAATTGCTTAATTGCAATTAAAAACAGGTAAACATTGTTATGTTCACCTGTTGTTTGTATTCGTTATGCGGCTTCACTATGCATAAGTGCAAAACCTTGCGCTTGCATGTAGCTTTGCCATTTTTGTAATTCTTGTTGTTTAGCGACTAATACAAAGTGTTGTTCGTCGTTTTTATCAATGGCGGTAATAAATACATCACCACTTTGCGCACCGTAGCATAGTTGCGCGTCAGAAAGGCGCAAACCGGGTGTTAATTTAAAAGCATTTACTAGAGTATCAAACGCGTTGTCGCCACTTAAAATAAAGCTTGCTAGGTCGGTGCGTACTACATAATCAATATCAAAACGTAGTTGTTGCTCGTTTATAAGTGCTTGTAGTTGAAGGCTTGCGTTGTGTGGCAGTACAAATCTAAAGGCGGTTTCGCTAAAGTAATAAACAGCAAAGCTGTAGTCAGAATTATAGTCGCCATCAAGCGTGCCTTTTAAGCCTAAACCGCTGGCGGTAAGCTTAGTTAAATCAAGGCCTAAAATAGTGCTTAAAAATACACTGGTTTCGGTGCCGCTAAAATCCATTACAACGTGATTGTTGTTAGTTTGCAAAGCGTTAGTAACCGCACTACTTGCGTTGCTGTGGCGGGCAAACATTATTGGGTTAAAAGTCATAACAAACACCTGTGTATTTTCGATTACAAAAGTATATTGCCCACGCCTACCAACAACAAATTGTAATTTTTTATCAATTGATAAATAATACTTATATATATAGCTATATAAATTGTAATTTTAAATATGAAAAACATATCAACAGACGGTTTACGTACTTTTGTAATGGTAGTTGAAATAGGCGGCTTTGCTAAAGCAGGCGATTTACTTGGCCTGTCGCAACCTGCTGTCAGTTTGCAAATAAAGCGCTTAGAAGACGTACTTGGCTATAAACTATTTAAAAAACAAGGACAGCGCCAAGTATTAAACCAGTACGGCGAGCTATTATTGCCTATGGCAAAACAAATGATGCAACACAACGATGCTATTTTGCAGCAGTTCACATCAGAAAACATCGCAGGTAAAGTGCGCTTGGGTATTCCGAGCGAGTTTGCTGCGCGTATTTTACCTTCTATTATTGGCGACTTTGTGGCGCTCTACCCTGAGGTGTCGTTAGAAGTTAAGTCGCGTTTAAGTAAACATTTACTTTCGGCCTCAAGGCAAGATCAGTTCGATTTAGTACTTGCGCTAAATGAGCGACTTAACTCCGATAAGTTTCCTATTTTTATGCAAGACGAGCTGGTGTGGGTGGGCGACCTGTCACTTGCGCAAAACGACGTGGTTACGCTAGTTACCGCACCAGAGGGGTGTATTTATCGTCGCCGTGCAATTGATGCATTAAAAAGTGCGGGCATAAAATACCGAATTGTATATAGCAACGCCGATTTAACCGGCCTTATTGCTGCATTAAAAGAAGGCTTAGGTATTACCGTACTTGCTAAAAGCACAGTACCGAGTGAGCTTAACTATCAAGTTCAAACCAAACATTTACCCACTCTTGGTAATATTGGTATTAGTTTAATTAAAAGTTCGGGTGAATCTGACCATGCAGTAGACAAACTCGCGGAGTTTATAGCGCTACGCTTAGGCTATAGCTAATCCAAACTTTATAACTAGCTAGCTAATTATAGATAATACAAAAGAAACAATTTAGTTAACAAAGTTGCATAAGTAGGTGCTTTTAGTTCTATTAAACTGAATAATTAAATACTTAATAACATTGATTCGTATTCGTTAACGTGTTCAAATTACGCCAATTAAGATAATTGACATGATTAGGAACACAATGAACCCTAAGTTTTTAGTATCTACCCTGGCAACTGCGGTTGCTTTGTCTTTTAGTGCTACTGCAATAGCAAAAGACACCAGCAATAAAGAACAACGCTTTGAACAAATTACCGTTATTGGCTCAGAACAAGCAATTAACGATATTCCTGGTTCGGCTACGTTTATTTCTGATGAAGAACTTCAAAAATTCAAATTTACTGATATTTCTCGCGTTTTAGCGTCTGTTCCGGGCGTTTACGTGCAAGAAGAAGACGGCTACGGCCTTCGTCCTAATATTGGTATGCGCGGCACAGGTACTGGTCGTAACGATAAAATATCAGTAATGGAAGACGGTGTATTAGTTGCACCAGCACCATACTCAGCACCATCTGCTTACTACTTCCCTACTACGGGTCGTATGGAGTCTATTGAAGTATTAAAAGGCGCGGCATCAGTTAAGTACGGCCCACGTACTACGGGCGGTGTTTTAAACTTACTTTCGCGCAGCTTACCTACTGAGCCAAATAGCTCAAAAGGTATGGTAGATGCAGCCCTTGGTGGTGATGGTTACTACAAAGGTCACGCTTACTTCGGTAAAGAAAAAAACAACACAGCAGGCTTAATTGAAGTATTTACTTACGGCGCAGACGGCTTTAAAGAGCTACCAGTAGGCAATGACAACACCGGCTTTGAAAAAACAGATTTACTATTAAAGTTTGGCCATACGTTTGGTCAAAACGATGCGCATAATCTTGAGCTAAAAATTAAGTACTCTGACGAAACATCAGACGAAACATACATGGGCTTAACTGACGAAGACTATCAAGAAAGTCCTTATCGCCGTTATGCTGCATCGCAAAACGATGAAATGAATACGCGCCACAACGCATACCAACTTAACTATGCGTACCGTTTTGGTGATGGCTATGAATTTTTAGCAACGGCTTACTTAAACGATTTTCATCGTAACTGGTATAAAGCCAGCAGCGTAGGTTTAAGTACTCTTGAGCAGTACAGCGATTTTGAAGCAAACCCAACAAGCGAAGGCATTGAAGGTATTGGCGTTAAAGCTAATAATCGCGACTACCAAGCTAAAGGTATTCAGTCTGAATTACATATTCCTGCAGGCGATCACTATGTGACTGTGGGTGTGCGTTACCACGAAGACGAAATGGATCGTTTTCAATGGCAAGATACTTACACACTTAATCAAGACCTAAGCCTAACGCTTACAGAGCGAGGGCTTCCGGGCTCTGACAGCAACCGCGTAGATAGCGCAGAAGCAAGCACCTTGTTTATTCAAGACGAGTGGACAATTGATGCATTAGTAGTAAGTGCAGGTCTGCGTTATGAAGACATTACTATTACGCGTGAAGAGTGGTCTAAATCAGATCCAACGCGCAGCAACGGTTTAACTAAAAATGTGTCGAATGACACTGAAATTTTAGTTCCGTCGTTAGGTGCTACTTACACGCTTAACGAAAACGTAACGCTACTTGCGGGTATTCAAAAAGGGTATGCACCAGCAGCACCTGGTAATGCTGACCAAGAAGAAGAAGAAAGTGTAAACATTGAGTTTGGCTCTCGCTTCAATATGGATGGCTTTAGCGGTGAAGTCATTGCATTTTACTCAGACTACGACAACATGCACGGTAACTGTACTGCAGCGGTTGGTTGTAGCGACGACAACATTGGCGACCAATACAACTACGGTGAAGTAGAAGTAGCGGGCTTTGAATTTAGTGCAGCACGTACGTTTGCAACTGATACAGCTATGTTCCCAGTTAAATTAACGTATACATACACAGACTCTGAGTTTAAAAACGATTTTGATTCAGAAATTTGGGGCGCGGTAGAAAAAGGCGATGCAATGCCTTACGTACCAAAAAACCAAGTCGCGTTATCGTTAGGTGCTGAGTTTTCTGCATTTGTAGTTAACAGCCAAATTCGTTACGTATCTGATGCGCACGCTAACTTAACGCAGTCAGGCTTAAACGCAATTGATAGCCGCGTAGTATGGGATTTGGCCGCTAAATACTTAATCGATGAAAATCAAAAAGTATACCTAAGCGTTGATAACTTGTTTGATAAAACATACGTTGCTAACCGTTCAAACGGTGGCATTCAGCCAGGTAAGCCACGTACTGTACAGATGGGCTACACTTATAGCTTTTAAGCTTAAAGCTGGTTAAACGGTTCACTAACAGCGTTAATAATTTTTTATGTAAGAACACTACACATCTAAATTATTGCCCTGTTATTAAACCGTTTACCAAAGCTTACAAAGTTAAAGCGTAAATTACAGACACAAAAAAGCCGAGATTGAATTTCAATCTCGGCTTTTTTAATACATAAAACTTACATTTTATGTATTAGTTATTTGCGTTACGCTGGCGTAATACTTCAAACAAACAAATACCCGTTGCCACCGATACGTTTAAACTTGAAACTGTACCCGCCATTGGGATTTTAACGAGCATATCGCAATGCTCACGCGTTAAGCGTCGCATGCCCTCGCCTTCTGCGCCCATAACAATAGCCATTGGGCCTGTTAAGCTTGCATCAAATACGTGGTTATCAGTTTCGCCAGCAGTGCCTACAACCCATACGCCTGCATCTTTAATTTCGCGAAGCGTACGTGCAAGGTTAGTAACTTGAATAAGCGGTACTGTTTCGGCTGCGCCACAAGCTACTTTACGAGCTGTGCCGTTAAGCTTGGCAGAGCGATCTTTCGGTACAATTATAGCGTGAACACCTGCCGCGTCTGCACTACGTAGGCATGCGCCTAAGTTATGCGGATCGGTAATACCATCAAGTACAAGTAAAAATGGCGTGTCTTCACGAGCGATTATCGCATCAAGATCTTTTTCATTAAATGTAGGAGCAGCTTTTACGTTGGCAATAATACCTTGATGCTGCTCACCTTTTGATTTGCTATCAAGGGCTTTACGCTGCATAAACTGTACTGAAATGCCAAATTTACGTGCTTCATCAATAATCGGAGTTGAGCGTTTGTCGTCACGACCTTTAAGGGCGTAAATTTCTACAAAGCGCTCTGGCTCGCTTTCTAAAATTGCTTCAACAGAGTGAAAGCCAAAAATTAATTCATTACTCACGTATTATCTGCTCCTGGACTAGTACTTTTGCGGGCATTTTTGCCAGCTCTTTTAGGCTTTCTAACTGCCTTCTTCTTCGGTTTTTTCTTTACGGCAGTGTCTGCTGCTTTTTTATCTGCGGGTTTTGTTGCAGACTTATTTGCAGGCTTGCCTTTATCTTTATTTGCTGGCTTTTTTTTGCCCTTTGGTTTGTCATCGCTGTGCGACTTTTTACCCGGTACTTTGCCTGCTTTTAATTGCGAGCGAACACTTGCTGGCGCATGCTCAGATTTACCTGAACCTTTTTTTGGCGCACGACGACGTGAGTATCTGTCTTGTGCAACATCGCCTTTAAGCGTTAAGTTGATACGGCGATCGTCTAAACTAACCGATGCAACGTTTACTGTTACTTTATCGCCAAGGCGATAAACTTTGTGAGAGTGCTCACCTATTAGGGTGTGTTTTGCTGCATCATGCGCAAAAAACTCGTCGCCTAAATTAGTAACGTGAACAAGCCCATCAATTTGTAAATCGTCTAAACGAATAAACAAACCAAAGTTAGTGACCGATGAAATAACACCGTTAAATTCAGTGCCTACATGATCTTGCATAAACTCACATTTAAGCCAATCGGCTACTTCGCGAGTTGCATCGTCAGCGCGGCGCTCTGTGGTAGAACACTGCTCACCTAATTGATCAACTTCGTCGTCGGTATAAGCGTATTCGCCAGACGTTTGCTGACCCTGTGCTTTTATGACTGCTTTAATAGCACGATGTACTACTAAATCTGGGTAACGACGTATTGGCGATGTAAAGTGCGCATAAGCCGATAACGCTAAACCAAAGTGACCAATGTTATCTGGCTGATATACAGCTTGTTTCATTGAACGCAGTAGCATAGTTTGAATTAGTTCGGCTTCTGGGCGGTCACCTAGTCGCGCTAATACTTGGGTTATTTCTTTTGGCGTTGGCTCGTCGCTTAATGTGCTTTCAATACCTAACTCGCCTAAAAACTTAGTAAAGTTACCTAGTTTTTCACCATCTGGTTCGTCATGCACACGATAAAGCGCGCTTGCTTCGTGCTTTTCAAGAATTTTAGCCGCCGATACATTGGCTAAAATCATACATTCTTCAATTAGTTTGTGCGCGTCGTTACGAATAACAGGCACTATTGATTCTATTTTACGCTGAGCGTTAAATACAAAACGTGTTTCTAGGGTTTCAAACTCGATAGCACCACGGTCTTGGCGTGCTGCTTTAAGTGCCATATACATTTGCTGTAAGTCAGTTAAATGTGGCACTACGGCTGAGTATTCTTCGCGTAGTTTTTCGTCGTTTTGTAAAATGGCATTTACTTTGGTGTAAGTTAAACGTGCATGCGAGTTCATTATCGCTTCGTAAAACTTATAGCCCGAAAGTTTGCCCGCGCTCGATACGGTCATTTCGGCAACCATACATAAACGATCTACTTTTGGATTAAGCGAACATAGTCCATTAGAAAGCACTTTTGGTAGCATAGGAATTACTTGCTCAGGGAAATACACTGAGTTACCACGCAAAATGGCTTCTTTGTTAAGCGGCGTGTTCATTCCTACATAATGCGATACGTCGGCAATGGCAACCCATAAGCGCCAGCCACCTGATTTTTTAGGTTCACAATATACGGCATCATCAAAGTCGCGCGCGTCTTCACCATCAATAGTTACAAGTGGTATGTCACGTAAATCTACGCGACCTTGTTTGTCAGCTTCGTCAACAAATTCACCTAGGTGGGCAACTTGTGCTTCAACTTCTTCTGGCCATACATGTGGAATATCGTGATTGCGCAGTGCGACTTCAATTTCCATACCTGGGGCTAAATGCTCACCAAGTACGTCTATAATTTTACCTACCGCGTTCATATTACGGCTTGGATTTTGTGTAATTTTAACCTGCACCATTTGGTTATGGCGGGCACCGTTTTCGTTGCCTGGTAAAATCATTATATCTTGCGTGATGCGCGGATCTTCAGCGACTACAACAGCAACACCATGCTCTACAAAGTAGCGGCCAACAATTGGCGCGCGCTCGTTAGTAAGCACTTTTATAATACGTGCATCGCATTTTGAGCCAGAGCCACGTTTAGTGCCTTTAGCTAGTACAATGTCGCCGTGTAACACCATGTTCATTTGGTGTTTAGCAATAAACCAATCTTTACTCTCGCCTTCAACTTCTAAAAAGCCAAAACCGTCTCTGTGGCCTATTACTTTGCCTTTGGTTAAACCGGCTTCGTCAATTAGGGCATAGCATTTAAATTTATTAAAATACAGCTGTCCGTCACGCTCCATAGCGCGAAGGCGGCGTTTAAATGCTATTTGGCGTTCGTCATCGTTTACTGCTAATTCTTCACATAATTGTGCGTAGTTAGCAGGCTTTGAACGCTCTTGAAGGTGAGTAAGTATAAACTCACGACTAGGGACTGGGTTTTCGTACTTTTCTTGTTCTCGACTGAGATTTGGATCTTGGTTTGACATTCACTATCTTGTTAGTTGGTTATGTAGGTATTTTAACCCATATAGTTATAATGAGACAGGTAAAAGCTATTAAACTTTTAAGAAAGCGCTTTTACCTTAGCTGTATAGCCTAAAAATCTAGCGCAATGGGGCTTAATGGCCCCTTAACTGCAAAGTGTTTAGTCATCTCGTTGTAATGCTAAAACCCTTTCGCGCTATTATAACCTGAGCTCTGGATAATAAATCTATCTCAAGCAGCTATTTTCAGCGCTAACAGCGTTGAATATACTTGCAATAGGCCAGCTATTGACGCGTAAATTCGCCTTGTTTTCACTAAAAATCTCTGGCTAGAGAAAATAAATTTAAATATCACCATGATTCAATACGTTAGTAAATCTCTTAACCAGAGTTCAGGTTATTTATTTTTTTGTAGGTTTTTCCAGAGCAGTTTGCTTATATTATCAATAAAGCTTGGGTCTTCTTCTTTCATTGTAAGCAAAATTTGCTTATTCATTTGTGTTTTATTTTGAGCGTAAATCCAGCGGTTTTTATTAAACTGCTGGGCAAACTCAAGTACACCTGCTTGTAGTTCGTCGTTATTAATAAATGTAGCTTCAACCACTTTATTGTCTAGCAACTGATCAGCACCAACACGCTCTCCTGACATAGCTAAACGATTAAAGAATGTTTGCGAAATTGCTTTATTAATTATAGGAAACATCGACGGTACAAACGGCACCATTACATCCACTTCAGGAAAACAAAAGAAGCCTCTGTCTGACTTCATAAATCTAAAATCGCACGTACATGCAAGCACAGAACCATTACCATAGGTATGTCCGTTTAACGCCGCAATAATAGGCATAGGAAAAGTAACTATGCGCTTAAACAAGTCACTTATTTGAATCATAAAATCAGAAATTGCTGCTGGTAAAATACTTGGATTAGACATCCATTGAAGGTCGATACCTAGTGACCAGTTTTTATCGCTCGAAGACGTTAAAATAACTGACTTAATATTTTGATCTGCTTCGATGTGGTCAAGGTGTAAATTAAACTCAGCCAAAAACGCTGGATTGTGACGGTTTTCAGCGGTATTCATGGTGAGTATAGCGGTGTTATTTTTAGTTGTTAGTTCTATTAGATTTGCCATTAAACCCTCTTTTAGCGCTTTTTAAGCTAACTTTAAGCGCTGTTCGTTACTTTTATAAGTAATACCAAC
>NZ_PJBR01000095.1:0-16475 GCF_002863625.1 Pseudoalteromonas sp. MelDa3
AATAACAACCTAATACCAATTTGCAATAATACTTAATCATTTAATTAAGCGAATTAGTATAAACAACGCTACTTATTGATACATAAATAATAATTACATAAATATATTTAATAACTTAAAGGAGCAGCATAAAGCATACCCCTTTAGTTATTTTTGTTTTACGCTTCTAAGCCTTTTTTAAGTTCGCTTGGCTTCATTGGTAGGTCACGTAAACGCACGCCTACTGCATTAAATACAGCATTACCAATCGCAGGAGCAACCCCTATAACGCCAGGTTCGCCTAAACCAACTGGAAACTCATCACTTTGTAAAAATTCAATGTCAATATCTGGCACATCTTGCATTCTTAGCGGTAAATAAGTATTAAAGTTAGTCGCTGATACCTGTCCATCTTTATACGTATTTGATTCATGCAATGCAAGGCTGCTGCCCCATAGTAACGACCCTTCAATTTGCGCCAATGCGCCATCTGGGTGAACTATTAAGCCCGCATCTACAACAACATAAAGCTTTTTAAGCGTTATTTTACCACTATCACGGTTAACGTGAACATGCGCTGCGGTTGCAAGCCATGCTGGCATAGTACGTTCTTGCCCTGAGCTTACAGAAAAACCAATGCCCTCATCTTTAGCTAATTTAACAGAAGCTACTTTGTCAGACACCGTTTTAAGCACATTACGTAAGCGCAGTGCTCCACCAACGCTCTCAGGTGCTTTACCCGCTTGCTTGCCTTTACCATCTAACATTTCAATTCTAAATTGAACTGGATCTTTGCCTTGCTTATGGGCAATTTCATCAATAAACGACTCAAGGCTCCAAGCAATCCAACCTGGCCCTACTGAACGTAACCAACCTGGAGTAAAGGTGCTTTGTGCAACTTCGTTATTAATAGCGCGTGCACGATGACTGCTCATGCTATACCAATGATCGGCGCCCGATGCCGAAAATGCATCAAATTTACCTTTACCATCAACACCCGGTGATAAAAACCCAGGTGCCATTGCTTTAGTAGGCCAACCTGCAGCAAATGCATGCTCTAAACCAGTAAAAGTACCGTTTTTATCAAACGACGCCGTCATTTTTGCAGCAGATGCAGAACGAGACTGATCGAATAAACTATCGTCTGCTCGTGTAAATACCAGTTTTACTGGTTTACCTACTGCTTTTGCGGTTAGAGCTGCAGGTACAGTCCAGTCACCAAATAATCGACGACCAAAACCACCACCTAAATAATAAGGACGAATAATTACTTTGTTTTGTTCTATTTCGAGTGCTTTAGCAAGCGCAGGTAACGTAAGTGACTGCCATTGGTTACCAGTATGAATAATCCAATTTCCGTCTTTAAATTCTGCAACCGCATTTAATGGCTCTAGCTGATAATGACTTGCTGTCGCTGTGGTATACATTGATTCTAACGACTCACTGGCGTCTGCTTGGGTTTTCTTTATATCGCCTTGATCAACAAATAAAGTACCCGAGTCGCGTTGCTCGCATAATCGCTTACCTTCTTTTTGAATATCAGCTTCAGATATATTTGCTGACTCACCCTTTTTGTAACTCACCTTTAAAGCATCTACTGCTTTAATGGCACTTGGGTAACTATCAGCTAATACAACAACCCAGCCTTGCACTGTGTTACTAGGGTCATTTAAAATTTCATAGCCTTTGTAACCTTTAATAGCTTTTGCTGCACTATCGTCAACGTTTGTTACTGTGCTGCCATAACGGGTTGGCGGTATTACTGGTCGCGCGTACAGCATGCCTTCAACTTCTACATCTATCCCATATACTGCGGTACCATTTGTTTTGGCTGGTATATCAAGCGCTTTAAAGTCTTGTTTAAGCCCAGTTAAATGACGTTTATTAGCAGGTTTTAGTGGAAGGTTTGCAACTTCATCACTGGTAAATGTACGATTAAACTCGCCTTTTTTAACTATGTCAGCATAACTAACCGATTTTTCGCCTGCAATAATATAGCCCTTTTCAGCACGACATTTGTCTGCAGGCACGCCGAGCATTTTAGCTCCGGCTTCTATTAATGCAATTCGACCCGCAGCGCCGGCTTGAGATAATGGCTTGAAGCTTTGAAATACAGACCACGAACCACCCGTTACCATAAAGCCCCATTTTTCATGGGTATCTACGTAGGTAATTGATACTTTATCCCAATCACATTCAAGCTCATCAGCCACAATGCGCGCAAGAGCAGTACCAATATGTTGACCCATTTCAGCTTTAGCAATACTCACTTCTACGGCGCCGTCGGTGCTCATAGTCCACCAAATAGTGGGTGAAAAAGCTTGTTGCGCAATTGATTCTTTTGCACTGACCGAACCCGAAAATAACGCAGGGGCAAACGCCATGACTAAGCCTGCGCTAGCAGTGCCAATCATAAACGAGCGACGATTTAAATTAACGGTTTCGCTATTTTTTTGAAATAATTTTTTCATTATCGGCTCCAGTTAAGCGTCTTGTGCATTTGGATCAAATATATTTACTACACTTTGTGACTCATCTGCAGCGCGTTGAATAGCAGTTTTAATACGTTTATAAGCCATACAGCGACAATAGTTACCATTCATATGGCTTACTATTTCTTCATCTGAAGGACTTGGATTAGCTGCTAGTAATGTAGCAGCTTGCATTATTTGCCCCGACTGACAGTAACCGCACTGTGGTACTTGCTCTTCAACCCATGCTTTTTGAAGTGGGTGTTCGTTATTAAGCCCTTCAATTGTAGTAATGTTTTTTCCTGCAATTGCGCCAATTGGTAAAACACATGAGCGAGTTGCTTGCCCATCTAAATGCACCGTACACGCACCACACATTGCAATACCGCAACCAAACTTCGTACCTTTTAATCCAATTTCATCACGAATAACCCATAACAATGGTGTATCTTCACTTGCGTGTGATTCAACCACCTTGCCATTAATTGTAAACGTCACCATAGCTTGCCCCTTGATTAAGCTTTATAACCCGTGTTTAAATTATTTAATTTAAACACGGGTTATAACAGTTAAGATTGTTGTAACTACTAACCCATAACACATATAGTTACCGCATCAGCTACATTAACAGCTAAATACCATAACCACTGCACTAAAGCGTTAGCGCAGCTAAAACTTATTTTGCCCTACTAATACTTTTTCACTCATTTTTAGCTATAAAATTACTTAGCTGCTTTTGAGTATCTATGTCTAAACTCGCACTACGTAAACTAATTGTATTGACGACCTCACTGCTGGAGCGCAGTAATTGCTGTGCACCTCTATCTGAAGTTAAGCTTGCAAGCTGAGATAAATCAACCACTGGGAATATAGCGGGTACACCTAAACGCTCGCCATAGTTTGCGCACCAGCGCGATGGATTACGTGTAAAACCAGTAACTAGCTCACTTAAGTGCGCTACTTTTAGCTCAACCTGATCCGCGAGCATAAATAAAATCCCATCAAAGGACTTATTTTTAAACACTGTTTGAGAAGCTATCGCGATTGAATTACCTAAACCTTGGCTCCATTGCTTGTTCTCAATGAGCTCTATGTTTTTATAACCTGCCAGTGCTTGTGATACTTCTTTATGCCATGCCCCGGTAACTACATACACCGGCGTGTCATCAAGTGCTTGAAGTGTATTTACTGCATGCTCAATCATTGTTTTGCCAAACCCGATATCAGCCGTTAATTTACAGCCGTTAAAGCGAGATGATTGACCTGCGGCTAAAACAACTTTTGCAATTAGCACGCCTCTTGCCCCCAATGGCTTAGCGATTGGGCGTTTTTGTCACACAGCACTGCATGTATTTCGCTGATCAGCGATAGTGCAATACTCTCTGGCGAGTCGCCGCCTAAATTTAAACCGACAGGCCCAAAAACAGGAGACTTTATTTGTGAAACACGCGTATTTGCGTGCTCTAAAACTTGTTCACGTCTGTGCTTAGGACCCAATAACCCTATGTATTTAAATGGAACATCTTTAAATTGAGCCAACGTACTGGCGTCAAGTTCAACGCTGTGAGCCATTAAAATAGCAGCATCGACTTTATTGGTTATGCAATATTCTTTTAACTCACTCGGTGTGGAGCGCAAAATAGCATCTGCATTTTTAAAATATTGCCTTTTTGCATTAGCCGCGCGTGTATCCCATACAGTTACACTCCAACCAAGTTGTTTGGCAAATGTATAAACCGGAACTGCATCGGCCCCACCACCCACTATTAATAAATGAGGAGGCGGATAAATAGAAGTTTGCAAGCACGTAGCGCCTTGTAATTCTACCAACTGCGCTTTGCGGTTCATTGATAAACCATGTAACTCATCATTTTGCGTAAATACACCACTGCCGGCTGGCAAAATGGGGCTTACTTGTTGAAGGTATCGCCCTGGTTTATTCTCATTAAGTGCTTTAGATACAAGCTCTAGCTGTAAATAGTCATTAGCTTTGTGAATGGGCTGCAGTAAAATATGTACTATGCCCCCACAACCAATGCCAAGTTGAAATGTTAAATCGTCTTCATCGGTGGCATCATAACTAATGGTTTTACTGGTTAAAGTACTCATTACTTGTTTAGCGTGGCGCTGTATGTCAGCTTCTAAACAGCCTCCCGAAAGCATCCCCAAGCGCTCGCCTAGGCTCGAAATAAGCATCATAGCCCCTAGTTTTCTGTAGCTAGAGCCTTCAATTTTGTACAAAGTAGCTAAAACCCATTCTTGGTTGTCCCTATTGAGATACCAAGTGTTTAAGATACTTTTCAAATCTGTAACCATATATTGCCCTTTAAAAAGCATTTTTTGCGTTTAAAAACAAACCAGCCTAAACAGCTAATTTAAAACTTAATAATTCACGCACAATTTAGTTTTCTATTATATCGTTTAAGGTCTCAATTAACTCATCAAATTGATCATTAACGCTTTGGCGTTGTTTATCATTTAGAGTTAGGTTTAATTCGTAGAGTAAATTTATATATAAATTTAAGTTTGCTTCATTGCTTTTCAATAGTGCGTCGCTCATATAAAGTTCGCGCTCTTCAATAACCGTACTTAACTGATTTATAAGTTCTTTTTTTGTAATTTCAGCATTTGCAAATACCTGTTTGGCTGCATTCAAACGGTTTTGCTTGTACTCTAACCACAGCGCTCCTGAGTCTTGATGTTGTTCATTAGTTGATTTAATCAGCGCTTTTTGTTGTTTATTAAGCTTGCCTATCCACTGCTCGTAGTATTCAAATTGCTCTTCTAAACGCTCACTTTTTCGCTCAAGCGGGGTTTGTTCGTTAAACTCTTCGCGTTCGTCGTTAATTTTTATTTGGATATTGTCTAAAAGCTCACCTCTTTGCTCACTTGATAGGGTTGCCCCAAGTTCAGCTAAAGGCAGTTTTGCGTACCCAAGTAGGTTCTGCCAATGTTGTTTTGCAAGCACAACCTGTGTTTTTAATTGTTTAGCCTCCAATGTTTGGTTAAACAATACTTTTATATTTTGTATGTCTTGTCTGTAGGCGGGTAACTGGGTAGTTCGGTGCCAATTTTGTGTTGTTGTAATTATGTTTTTTAGCTGTGTATTTTGCTTTTTATTTAAATCAACATAATCGTCAACCCAAAACGATGAAAGCCAACTCAAATTATTGTAAGTAAAAGATGCCGAACAACTACATAAAAACAACATACTTACAGCAAGGCATATCTGTTTTAGTTTTTTTGCTTTGAAATTATTAAGCATAACCTTCTCTATTATTTAGATTGTGGCAAAGCTCAAAACTCATTTGATAATAATTATCATTTAAGTGTTGACTTGCATTTAGATCTAACTGATAATCGTTCGCACAAACACAGTGTAACAACCTCAGTGCCTACGGAAGAATATTCAGCAAGGATGCTGACACATTAAAAGAAGAGCGTGCCGCTTCGTGTTATTACTTACTCGACCCAAGTAATAACATCAAATATCACATTTACTTGCTACATTGCTCATATTAGTGACGGTTAATATGACTCAAAAAAGCCCTAACGGGCTTTTTTTATTTCTTTAAATTTTCTATAAAATCTGTATCTTACACTTCTTAAACTCGTTTACTTACCTTAAAAGTCCACCGCGCTATTATTTACATTTTATACGCACGATCTGATAAGGTATCGCCTTGCGTTTGCGCTAAAGCTGGCGTAAAACATAACAGTAGACACCCTTTTTTGCATCTATTTATAATAATCGATTTAGTCTCTACTTAAATGCATTGAGTATTAAACGTTTAAAATGCGCAAATAGTGCAAAAATTTAATAATTTAGCATTTAACTAAAGTCTGTTTACCTTTCGGGATTAAAACTTGTTCTATTTAGGCCCTATTTAATCGCGGCAAGATATACTGGCCCTAAAACCTATCGTAACTATTACTAATTGGAGACATTAATATGTCACAGTTTAATTTGAAAGCACTCGTTCTTGCTGGCGTTTTACTTGCCAGCCCTTTCGCTCATGCAACATTAGAAGATGGCATAAGAGCAGCTAACGAAGGTGAATTTGCAGTCGCCCTAAAAGAATTTCAATACCTTGCCGATAAAGGTTTTGCGCCAGGAATTTACGAACTAGCTAAATTATACGAAGGTGGATACGGTGTAACACGCGATTACCGCAAAGCAGCTGCGCTTTATCAACAAGGCGTTAAAAAGAACCATCCGGATTCAATGTTTGCGTTAGCTGTTTTATACGACGAAGGTAAAGGCGTAAAGCTTGATCACCAAATGGCTGTTACCTTATTTGAAAAAGCAGCCAATAAAAACCTGCCTGCGGCTCAGTTTAATTTAGGTGTAATGTATTCCAATGGCGTGGGCGTTACGCGAGATTATGAAGCGGCACGCAACTGGTACGAAAAAGCAGCTGCAAACAATTACTCTTTAGCACAATTCAATTTAGCCCTCATGTATTTTGAAGGGCTAGGTATGCCAAAAGATTTAGAAAAGTCGTACATTTGGAATACTATCGCTGAGTACAACGGCAATATGCAAGCGAGTCATAGCCGCAAACTTGATGAACGTAAAATGCTGCCTAAAGAAATTGAAGAAGCTAAAGAAAAAGCCGATGCCATTTATGCAAAAATACAAGTGGGTACCTATGCTGGCGAAGGTCGCTTATTTTAAAGTTTAAGACTATTAAGAGTTTAAGACCTTAACCTTAGTTTGAAACTAATCTAAAAAAGGCTGAATTACATAACGTAATTCAGCCTTTTTAATATATCTTGATTTAGCAGATTCAAAATCTATTCAACTTTACAAAATCAACACACTCTTATTTTATGTAAAGCCACTTTAGTAGCTTAATAAGAAGTTTGCTTTGTTTTAGCAGCATAACAATACGAGGATTAAACGAGCCCGATACTAACGTATTTTTAGCATGGCTAAACGTTAAAAACCCTTCTATGCCATGATAATGCCCCATTCCTGAATGCCCTACACCACCAAAAGGGGCATCGTCAGCAGTTACTTGCACTAACGTATCGTTTATTGCCACAGTGCCACTGATTGTTTGCTTCATAATGTATTCTTGAGCGTGCTTATCTTGCCCTAAAATATAAAGCGCTAACGGGTGGTGATGGGCTTTAATATAGTCAATTGCGCTGTCGAGCGTGTCATAACTCATTATTGGTAGTATTGGGCCAAATAGCTCATCTTGCATTAGCTGCATTTCGTCAGTTACTTGAGTCACTAAATGCAGCCCCATACGATGTTTTTGCTCATCTTGCTGGTTTTGCTCAAGTGGCTTAATAATGTTTGCGCCAAGCTCTTGTGCTTGCTCTAAGTAGGTTGCTAAACGTTTATAGTGTGCATCGCTAATAATAGAGGTTAAGTTTTTACCTTCAACACCGTCTTTAAAGTGCTTTTTATAAAGCTCGCATAATTGCTGAACCAGCTGATGCTCAAGCGCTTTGGGTACAAATACATAGTCGGGAGCAACACATATTTGCCCTGCATTGGCCATTTTGCCAAACAGTAAGGCTTGCGCTGCTTTTTTAATATCGGCATTTTGCGTAATAATAACTGGCGATTTACCACCGAGTTCGAGCGTTACCGGCGTTAAATTACGGCTCGCTGACGCCATTACTAATTTACCTACGGCCGTTGAGCCCGTAAATAATAAATGAGCAAATGGGAGCGATGAAAACTGCGCAGCTACGTCGCTACCGCCTTGTATTACTTTGCAATGCGTTTGCATGTCGTCTTTAAATATTTTTTCGATAACGGCGTTTGTGTGAGGTGTAAACTCGCTTAATTTGAGCATAACTCTATTACCAGCAGCTATGGCGGTAAGCACAGGTACTAACGCTAACTGAATAGGGTAATTCCACGGTGCAATAATACCAACCACACCTTTAGGTTGGTAATTAACACTTACTTTTGAAGGCCACAAGCTTAAACCCACAGAGCGATTACTTGGCTTTGCCCATTTTGGTAGCTTTTTGATAATGTGCGCGAGTGTTTGAACCGTAGGTAATATATCGCCAAGTAGAGTATCGAAAGCGGTTCTGTAACCAAAGTCTTTTGAAGCAGCATCCACTAGCTCTTGCTCAAGTTCAACAATACGTACACGGAGTTTTTTTAATAAAACGAGACGTTTATCAATTGGCAAGTAAGGTGTTTCGAGAAAGCTTTTTTGCAATTCATCAAATTGAGGAATTAAAGGCATTGCCTGTGATGTGTCGGTGCTCAAAATAGATTACTCAATTTTTAAAGTTACCGCAGACTATAACCTTGTTCTGTTTTTCGAGCAATAACACTAATTATCTAAAAAAGAGCTTCTTGAGCAATATAAATAAGTATAAAGAGTAGCTTTGTTTAAAACTGTAAATATAAACAAAGCTACTGGTTGGAACTAATTTAGTACAGCTTTAAAAGCCAAATACTTGCGCTGCGATAGTCATTGTCACTAGCGTAATTAATACAATGGCGACAATATTTAGCACAAAGCCGGCTCTTATCATGTCGCGCATTTGAATTTGCCCTGAGCCAAACACAATAGCGTTTGGTGGTGTTGCTACAGGCATCATAAATGCGCAACTACACGCAATAGCAGCAGGAATAACCCATACAAGGGGTGAACCTGTTATCGATTCAGCAACAGGACCTAATAACGGTAAGAAACCTGCAGCGGTTGCTGTATTGCTTGTAATTTCAGTTAAAAATGTAATTAAAGCAACCACAACAAGTACGCTCATAACAAGAGGAATCGCACTTGCGCCTTCAATCATGTGAGCAATAAACTCGGCAAGACCTGACGATTTAATTTGAGATGCAAGCGTAAGTCCGCCCCCAAACAATAGCAATACGCCCCAAGGCACTTGTGAGGCGTTTTGCCAATCAAGAATACGCTCATCACTGCCTTTATTAGCAGGCATTACAAACAGCAGTAATGCAGCAGCAATTGCAATTGTAGTATCTGAAATTTTAAGACCTGTAATATCGCCTAATAAAGGTCTAAATATCCAACAAAGTGCAGCAAGTACAAATACAAACAACACGCCTTTTTCTGCACGTTGCATTATTCCAAGATTTTTTAGCTGAGTTGTAAACACCGCTTTTGTATCAATTTTCTGATCGTTTTTAACATTAGCATCTACTTTATACGCAAACTTAGTAAGCCAAACCCAGCTAATAACTAGCATGCTTAAAGACAGAGGTACACCTACAATCATCCATTGCGCAAAGCCAATTTCTATTTGATAACTGTCTGATAAGTAAGCAGCCATTAAGGCATTAGGCGGAGTGCCAATTAAAGTAGCAATACCACCAATACTTGCACCATAAGCGATTGATAACAGTAAAGCCTTACCAAAACCTTCATTTTCAGGGTCTGATTGTTTAACTAAACTGGTAATCGAAAGTGCAATAGGCAGCATCATTACGGCTGTGGCCGTATTAGACATCCACATCGACAAAAATGCGGTAACCAACATCATAGCTAAAATTTGTAAGCTTGGTTTTTTACCTGCGTATAGCATAGTGCTAAGCGCAATACGTTTATGTAAACCCCAGCGCTCCATAGCAATGGAAATTAAAAAACCACCTAAAAATAAAAAGATTAGCGGGTGTGCATACGGTGCCGCCACACTTTTTATTGCTGCTACATCAGCTAGTGGTGATATTACCAGTGGTAGCAATGCAGTTGCCGGAATTGGTACAACTTCGCTCACCCACCACGATGCCATCCAAAATGCTAAGCCTGCAGTTTTAAATGCCGCAACCGACATACCTGTTGGCGGATCGAATAAACAGGTTAATAGCATTACTAAAGGCCCTAGTATTAAAAAAAGCCATTGAAAATGTTTTTTCTTATCGGGTTCTTGCGTCAGTATGTTGTCTGTCATGATAAGCCTCTAAAACTTATATTTAAGACCAAGCGCAACACTGTTGTCGTCTTGTTCTTCTAGATTAAGATCGGTGTATAAAAGGTAAGCTGTTGTCTGCTTATCAAATACATAGTCAAGGCCTGTGCTCCATTGCGTTGCCTCAGAAACTTGACGAAGTGTAGAGTCATCTTTAGCAAATTGAATCTTTGGTACCCACTTGTCAAGCGTGTAACTTGCACTCAATACATAACCATTACCAGATTTAGTGCCATCCACTGATTCAGAATGCTGGTATAAGCCACCTAACTGTAATTGCTTAAACCTATAAACGCCTGCAAGTCTACTTGCTGTAATATTATTAAGTGAATCAACATGACTTAGTGACACATAATACGGGGTGTTATTTAAATTACGATCGCCATAAATAAGCGTAGCAGCAAAACCGGCTTCATTATCTTTATTATCGTCTTTAGGCGCGTAAGTAAACGAAAACTGTGTATTATGCCAATAGCTTGAAGTGTAGGTTATGGTGTCTCCGAGGCGATCTTGCCCTGCAATAACTTGTGCCATGTCGGCTTGAGTTTCATTAAAGTTATCAACTTTTCCTTCAGAGTATTTAAAGCGTGTATCGTTTCTTCCTACTACAACTTCACCAAACGCACCTTTTAAACCCAAGTAAGTATTACGTGCAGTAAAAGGCTCATCAGTGTCGTCTTCCTCAAACCCTTTAACTTGTACTTCGTATTTAAAAACAACGCTTAGGTATTCGTTAAGTTTGTGGTCGCCTTTAATACCAATACGCGAGAACGGCGCGTCTATTTGCGTACCCTCATCTGCGTATCGCATAGTGCCTGTATCAGTATTTGCAATTTGTACTTCAGCTTTACCATAAACGGTATAATCAACCGCTAAAACAGTATGCGAAAATGTAGCTAAGCAACTCAGTGAAGCTAGATAAATAGTAGTGTGTTTGAACCTTATCATTGTGTGTCCTAATTATTAGAATCTACTTATTGTCGACTCTAACTAAGCAAACACATTGCCAATGATGTAAATGGTATATATTTCATAATCTTGACACTAGCTGTGGTTTTTATCTATACAAGATTGTGCGGATTACCGCACATTAAAAACCAGGCTATGTCACTTTATCCACACATTTAATCGATGAACATATCGCGGTTGAGCCCATATTTACTCATTTTATCGTAAAGCGTTTTTCGGGCAATTTGTAATGCTTCCATGGTATTTTTAATACTTCCATGGTTTATCTCAAGTGCATGTTCAATTAGTGATTGTTCGTAAAATGATACTTTCTCTGACAAACTTAAATCGGGCGAAAGCTCACCCTGACCTTGTGTTTTTGTGACCGAAAACGCCAGTTCAACGCCTAATAGCACAGCACGCTCAGCTTGGTTTCTAAGTTCTCTCACATTCCCGGGCCAGTCGTAAGCTAATAAACGCTGTTGTAATTCACTGTTTAAGGGCGCTGGTGCTTTGTGATAGCGAGTAGCTGCAATTGAGCTAAAATGCTTAAACAATAAAAGTATATCTGCTTTTCGCTCTCGTAGAGGCGGTATATTTACTTTAACTAAGCTGAGTCTGTAGTATAAATCTGCTCTAAATTCACCTTTTTCAACTAAAGAAAGTAAGTCTACTTTAGTCGCTGCAACAATTCTGATGTCTAAATCAATTGCTTTGTTATCGCCTACAGGTGTTACTTTTCGCTCTTCTAATACGCGTAGTAACTTAACCTGCAGCGACATTGGGGTACTTTCTATTTCATCTAAAAATACCGTACCGCCCTGAGCAAATTCAAACTTACCCTTTCGACTTTGCGTAGCACCGGTGTATGCCCCACTTGCTGCACCAAACAATTCGCTTTCTATTAATTGCTCTGGTACTGCGCCACAGTTAATAGCAACAAAATTACAGCTAGATCGATTACTTTGATCGTGTAGATAACGCGCTACCAGCTCTTTACCTGTGCCCGTTTCACCTTCAATCATCACATCGGTTGGGGTATCTATAATTGTATTTAACAAGTGCATCATGTGTTGCATTTTAGGTGTATCACCTAGTATGCGTACACCTGGGGCTGAGGTTTTCTGTACAGCCACTTTTAATGCGCGGTTCTCCATAACAAGGCTTCGTTTGTCGCACGCTCGTGCTATGCAATCAAGAAGATGTTCGTTAACCGGTTTTTCAAATAAATCATACGCACCTAATTGCATCGCTTTAACTGCAATCGATACATCAGCGTAACCAGTTAAAAATATTACAGGGAGCTCACTATCAAAAGCCGTTATTTGCTCTAAAAGCGTTAAGCCATCCATGTTCGGCATATTTATATCGCTCAGCACAACTCCTGCAAAGCGCCTATTGAGTTTGCTAAGAGCGGTACTTGCGTCATTAAAGCACTCAACGGTGTACCCTTCGAGAGTGAGCAGTTGCTTTAAAGAGTCTCTGATCATTGCTTCATCATCAATGACTATTATGTGATTACAAGGTAGGCTGTCAATCATCTGTATTTTCCTGCCTGTTAGAAAGGCTAATTATAAATTCAGCCCCTCCCTCTAGTCGGTTGTGTGCGCTCAAACATCCATTAAACGAATCAATTATTTGTTTTGATATGGATAAACCAAGGCCTAGACCATTACTTGATTTAGTGCTGTAAAAAGGTTCAAATAAATGACTAAATGCATGTTGCTCAATACCAGAGCCTGTATCTAAAATCGACAGTTTTACACGCTCTTCAAAACACTCCAACTGAAAACTTAAGTTACGAATAATTGCGCCGTTCATAGCTTGGCTAGCATTCGTAATTAAATTAACAAGTACTTGTTCAAACTTGAGCGAATCGACCCATACAACGACTGTTTCATCAAATTGAGGTGGCTCTACTTGTACGTTATCTTGCTTTAGTTGCGCGCTAGAAATCATTAAGGCGTTATTAACAAGCCCTGCAAGCGGGTAAGGTCTGAGCTGCATTTTTGAAGGTTTACTGAAATGCTTTAGTTGACCTACAATTTGATGCACTCGATCAACTAATCCCTCAATCACCACTAAGCTTTCAGCTAATGCTGAAGTATTTCCTTTCGCTAATAAACGCTTTGCCGAAGCTAAATAAGTATTAATAGCACTGAGCGGCTGGTTTATTTCGTGGTTAATTCCTGCACTTAACTGTCCTATTGTCGCAAGCTTTGCAGATTGCACTAAGGCTGTTTGTACTTTTTCCAAAGCTTGAGTGCGCTCAAGTACTTCAAGTTCAAGGCTATGTCTGGAGTACACCAGCTTTTTATAGCCCGCAAACCGAGTTAATAAAATATAACTAATAATAATTATCAAGCTACAGATAATAAATACCCAAAATAAGCGAGGCAGTTGGGCAGAATTAACTTTTGTTATATCAACGAGTACGTTCATTGTGGCATTAAAATATCGTAAAGGTCTTTGCGATATTACGTAAAGTTTTTTATCTATTTTAAAATGTTTAATACCTTCATTAGAAAATTGAAACTGCTTTATATACAAAGGTTGATGATCTAAATAAGCCCGACGAGATTTAATATCTCTGCGCATAGTTATATCAAGATCAGTGAAGCTGTTTAATCGCCACGTTTGCATATCTGACATTGCAATTACCTCATCTGCAAGCTGTAAAAAAAAGTGACTACCCTTTGAAGTATTTAGAAGCTCTCTGTCATCCTCAAATTTACTTACATTCACTTTTAACACAACAACACCAATGGCTTTATTGTCGCGATATACTGCTTGTGAAAAGTAAATACCACGCTCTTTAGAGCGCATGCCTAATGCAAAGTACGCTACTTTTTCGCCTGCAAATGCACGTTTGAAATAAGGTCTAAACGCAAAGTTGCTACCTAAAAAAGTATAATCTGCTTGCCAATTACTACTGGCAATAACTTCGCCTTGAGTATTTAGAACAAAAATATCTGAGGCACCGCTGGCTTGTTGAATATCAGCAAGGTAGTTATTAATAGCGTTATAGTGCTGTGGCTGCGCATCTACAAAGTCTATCATTAACGAGTTATAGGTAAGTAACTGGGGAATAGCAGAAAAACGAGCAAGCTCAGTATCAATATAGTTATTTAATTGCGTAACTTGGCGCTCAGCCTGGTAGGTTGCTTGCTCAACATCATGAGAACGACCAAGCCAAAACGTAACAACTAATATAAGTACGAGTAACACACAAACAGTAATGATTTTTTTAGAAAAAGAAAACATGAAGAACTCGCAAAAAATAGCCAAGAAAATTTTAGGGCGCTAGTGTAACGGCTAATCTCTAGCAGAGATATAAACTTTTTGTTAACAACAGTTTTAAAGTGTTTAAAAACAAAAATCGCCGTAAACAACTATGTTTACAGCGATCTGTTTAGCATTAAATTAAAAAACAATTAATTTGTAGCTAATGTTGATCTATTTTTAACATATTTATATAAGCCAATTAACGACGCTGCAATCCAAAATATTTCGATTACAAAGCTCGCTAAATTAAAGTTATAACAAAGGCTAATTAACAGTAAAATTGCCCCTGTTAAATTCATCATATTATACGTTAAGCTAGCTGGAGATGTTTTACCTAGCTGCAGTAAAAAAAATGAACCAACTACTAAAAAAGTACCTGTCATGCCTATGATGTCAAATAAGAGTGCTATCACGAAACTATCCTTTATCCATTTTTAAATAACCCAATAAACTGGCCCGATCCATGGGGAGGGTATTTTTTCATTCATTGAAACAGCAAACCGGGCGATTCTATCAATATGGTAAATTCTAACAAGGCCATATGTCCGCATGCACAAGGCTTTATACTTATTCGCTTAATTAAGTATTATTGCGGTTTAGTATTACTTCATATACCTTATTTAAAGGTTACTTTGCCGCCAATTATTTTATAGGCCGGCGCACCGCGAATAATCGCTTCTCGGGCAAATGGCCGGCTACAGTTAGGGCAAATACAAGCCTCTGTTGTAAAGTCTTGGCTAATACGCTCTTTAAAGCACTTAATTAATGCTCCTTTTCCCCCTTTTCGATATTTAAATAAGGAAGCTTTACAGGCTGAGCAAAAAATATCGACCGTTTTAGTTGGGCCTTTTTTATTAGGTTTCGCCATTAAGTTCTGCTGTATTATATGAAGAGTTATTGACTATGATATCAGTTTAGATAGGTAAAGGTGACAACTGGGTTTTAGAATTTTTGTGCGGTATGTTCGTTCAAGCTAGCTCATAATAAATTATTGGTTATAAGGAATATAACCTAATCTCTAAAAAAAAAGCGGTTTAATTGAGATGATAATACATTCATATTAAAAGGTTTAATTATAAACCCCGATACTTTAGCTGCAATAACTTGCTTAACTTTATCTCTACTGTCTTCACAAGTAACCATTAAAACGGGAATATCAGCGAGTTCTTTATCTTTTCGAATGTTAGTAAGTAAACTAACTCCATCCATTTTTGGCATATGAAGGTCAGTAATAACCAAATCGAAATGCTGGTTGCGCAGAAATACCAAAGCTTGCAATCCATCAGTTGCTTCAACGATATTGCTATACTCTAGTTTTCTAAGCATATTAATTAATACGTGTCGCATGAGTGGCATATCATCAACAACTAATATTTTCATTAGTTTCTTTACCAAATTGTATAAATGGGATTATATAAAACTACTCTACTCGTAGATAAGGATCAAATTTGGATTTGCTGATTATTTAAATCTTACGGCCATATCCCTAAAATGAGCCCCATTAACGAAAATTGTAAAATATGGTACCCCCCGTTAATTAAAAAAAGCTTTAGAGGGCGTTGCTCAAATATATAACTCAATCCAAATGAACTACTGATCCAAAAAAAGCCGATCACAAAGCCGGTTCCTATACTTTCACCTACGCTTGCATCCTTACCTAAAAAAAGAGATAGCATTAAAGCCGCTATAAAAACTAAAAAAAAACTGCCACCAAATATCAACTTAGGGTTAGCCGATTGTAAATCCAGATCAGTTAAGCCAATACTTTCTAGCCATGCATTTTTAAAGAGAGCTTTTGAATACCATATACCACCAAGCATAAAAGAAGACAGTGCAGCCACTAGTATCGCAAAATAATCTACATCTAAAAGGTTC
>NZ_PJBR01000096.1:0-16402 GCF_002863625.1 Pseudoalteromonas sp. MelDa3
GGGCAACCAATTAACGTTGAATCGACTGATATTTGCTTTTGCCGTGCATTAGTATTGTTTAACGGCCAATTAGTATCACCGGCTAATAAAAAATCCCTGAGTCAAAAATTGATCTTTATAGGTTCTACTTTAAGCTCTCATAATAGTAAAAAGCCGTTGCAGTAATGCAGCGGCTTTTCATTATAGTTTTGTGTGCTTTGGCAATACAAGCATAAGGCTCTATACCCCTTTAAAACCCTCTATTAATCGTCAGGTCCTTTTAAGGTAAACACTAAATGTTTACGCATATCTTTTAAAATAACGCCTTTTTTAAGCATTGCGCCGCTTAAACGCTTTTGCCATTTTAATAAATCTGGTTCTGCGGCCGCTAAGGCTTGCTCGTTTTCAAACTGAAAGCACAGCAGTAGTGTACTTGGAAATAAGTGGTATTCCACATCAAACCAGCATTGCAGCATGCCTGGGAGCTCAGCGCGACCTTGTTCTTCTAATTTTTCAGCAGTATTAAGTACAAGTGCTTGCTGTTTTATTTGCACTGCAGAGAGTTTTTTCATTATTAAAATCCAAGTTAGCGGCTAAAAAATGCAGCCGGAATGCGGGCATTATACGCAAGCTTGTAGGCAGGCAACAACTTTGAAAGAGAGTTAATGTTTAATAGAGTGTATCTGCTTAAAATCTAGGAGGCCCTGTTGGAAGGCGCCTTTGGCTTTTCCAACCTACGTAGGTTGGAAAAGCGGCGCAGCCGTGCCATCCGACATTTTAAATTTAACCACAGAACCCCGGTTTGGATATTAATATGTTTTTTAGCTCAATAGTTAAGTAACCTTAATCAAGG
Source organism: Pseudoalteromonas sp. MelDa3 (assembly GCF_002863625.1). Lineage (NCBI taxonomy): Bacteria > Pseudomonadati > Pseudomonadota > Gammaproteobacteria > Alteromonadales > Pseudoalteromonadaceae > Pseudoalteromonas > Pseudoalteromonas sp. MelDa3. Next base: position 833 of record NZ_PJBR01000096.1, read on the forward strand.
CTTTAGCAAAGTTGCTTGCGACAACTGGGGATTGGTTGCCGCAAGCCGCCCTTAGAGCCTCACCGCATTACGATTAATACTTATAAGAGGTATCAATCGGGTCGGTTTATTTGGATCGGCGCTTGTCTAGTACATAACGTACGGCCATTCTTGCAACACCCGCACCAATACCTGAGACTACTGCCCATGTAACGGCCTCTTTAAGATCGGTTTCTTCGTTTGGTCTATCTTTTGGGGCTGGTTCGTTGGTAACCTTTTCCCACGATTTTTGTAAAGTTTTCCTTGTTAACATACCTGCAGATGCAGCGGCGAGACCTATACCGATAGTCGTAATTAGTTGTTTATTACTCATAATGTTCTCCTTTTTATAAATAACGGCAGCGTTATTTATGTATAACTCTTTAAGTAAGAATATTAATAACAGCAATTTACGTACCGATATACGCCTGGGTAATAAGCACAGTTATATAAAAAACTCACTCAAAGTTTTACAAATTTAAGCGTAAAGCTTTGAGTGAGATTGCGACAAAAGTAAGAGCGTTTAACTGAAAGGTTATTTTACTCACGCTTAGGAGGTTTATTAAGCTTGTGCTTCAGTTCCTAGTAAGGCACCGATATAGGCGAGTTCTTCGCTAAAAATACCATTCAAAAGAGCGTTTTGCTCAATTATTACAGCGTCATTAGGTTGGGCTTTGTATTCTTGCTGGCATCTTGTGAGTTCGGTGGCCAGCCATTGGCAAACATTAGTAGTTAATTTTATTGCTGTTTTTAAAAATAATGACCATTTTATTTTTTGTAAATTAAAGCGGTAAAGCGCGACAGCAATAACACCATAAGCTTGCTGTTCAGGTGTTGGCATGTTGTTAGTATTTATTGAAGTGCTGTTTAAAAGCTTGGTATTGACCATCGCTTGTTGCAGTGCAGCTTGTTGTGATTGACTTAAGAAGTTGTTTTCGTAATCCATGGGTGGCCTATATCTGCTGATAGCAGGGCAATATAAAAAGAAGATTTAGCACAGTATTTTACGATTCATGCGCACCGAAAAATGAACCACAGTGATAACAAAATTAGACTGACTCTTTACTGAATTAATAAAACACAATTGTAACTGGGTAGGGGAATTGAAGAGGATAAGCGTCTTTGTTTTAACCTTCAAATCGCATGAAAAATAATGCTCTGTTGGTGTTTTTAATTTTATTGGTAAGCACGGTAATAACCATAAACAATAGAGTGATAAAAACCTCTCTTTATTTCGCAAGGAATTTTGTTTATGTAGATAGGAGTTTTTTACAAAATTTAGCAATTTTTACTCTAATAATAAGAGTGTTAGTACGGAGTTTTGTTTTATGTTATTGATTTTAAATGATAATTTACTTGGTTTGAGTTTTGCTTGGTAGTAAGTGTATTTTCTTAAATAAATAAAGGAGTTATTATGAGTACCGTTATTACTGGGTTATTCGAAAGTGCATCACAAGCAACACTCGCAATTTATAGATTAGAAGCTTTAGGTATTAATGAAGCTGATATTAGTATTGTAGCCAACGACTCATACGCAAAGGAAGATTTTGCTGTAGACGAAGGTACTAAAGCTGCCGAGGGCGGCATTATAGGCGCGGCTTCAGGTGGTATTCTTGCTGCAATTATTGGCGGATTTACTGCCGTAGGGACTGTAGCAACAGGTGGTACGGGCTTATTAGTTGCCGGTCCATTAGTCGCTGCATTTGCTGCTGGTGGCGCAGGCGCTGCAGTTGGTGGTACTTTAGGTGCTGCAGTTGGTGCGTTTATCCCCGAGCACGAAATTAAGTATTATGAAGATGCCATTGAAAAAGGCTCTATATTAATTGGTATTAAGTACGATAGTGACAACAAAAACGCTATTGAAGAAATACTTAACAATGCAGGCGCAAGTAACGTTTCTACAGCGTAATGCTAGCTAATTAGTTTCAAAATTAATATGAAAGGTGAAACTTAGTTTCACCTTTTTTATGCTATTTTTTTGATTAGGCATAAAATCTAACTTTAAGTAGCGCTTACAATTAAGTTATTATTTTAACTGTATTAATACTAAGCCCGAGAACACTTTGAATTATTTAGCTCACCTTTATTTAGCACAGCCTACAGCCGATTCTCACTTTGGGAACTTGTTGGGCGACTTTGGTGGTAAAAGGCATGTAGAACACTTACCAAATACGGTTAAAAACGGGCTCGATAACCACTATTTAGTCGATAAATTTACCGACTCTCACCCAGTAGTAAAACACGCTAAACAGTACTTTTCACCCGAGCGTAAGCGCTTTGCTGGTGTAGCTATTGATGTGGTGTTTGATCATTTTTTAATTGTGCATTGGCAGCGATTTAGCAAGCAACCTTTAAGTGACTTTAAGTACACCAGCTATCAGCTTTTAAATAATCGCATACCTGTTATGCCAACGCGTATGCAGCATGTTGTAACAAGCATGACTAAAAACGATTGGTTTAAAGAGTACGAAACCGTTGAGGGAATAGGAGTAGCACTTGATAATATTGCTAACCGCATCCGTTTTACTAATAACTTTGCGGGGGCGGCTGATGATATAACGCGTAACTACGACGAATTAGAAGCCGTGTTTTTAGCGTTCTTCCCGGAGCTAATTAAGCATGTAAGTGAGTTTGACCTTGAAAGCACCCCAAAAAATGACATAAAGCGCATTATTTAAAGTTTTCATCAATTGTTAACCTTTTGTGATAATTTAATGTGAAAAACACGCTACTCTTAATGCAAATTAATTTTTGAGTGTTTTTAATGAATCGCAATTACTTGGTTATTGTGAGCTTTGCTGTTTTAGCGGCATTTCAATCTGGTGCTGTATTGGCTTTTGACTTTGACTTAAAGTCGGTACGAACCACTATTTCAAACCCTAATACTAGCCATGCGTTAATATACGACGACTTGGCTGGGAGTAATCAAAAAACACTGTTTTCGTTAGAGCCCATAAACAATCAACGTGTGGGTGTGTTTTTTGATATTAACGACATTGAAATTGGCTACTCTGCCGATATTTTTGAAGATGATGTTGAAACAAAAACACAAGATATACTGCTTTCGTATAGAAAATTTAAAAATTCTAAAATCACATTTAACTATCAAACGCTTGAAGGGCTGCAAAGCACGGCTAGCAATTTAAGCGGCAATCAAACGGATCAAATTTTCTCGAAAAATACACGTTCAACCAAGTTTGAGCTATCTGGCCAACACAACTTTTATACCTTCAACAATAAAGAGTCTTTGTTTGAGCATTTTTTTCTTAATAGACCAAAGCTAAGCAGCAAATTTGACTTGTCGTTAAGTGTTGTTGGCGCGTGGTCTTTCAAGCATGTATCTCTTGAGAATAAAGATAATATTGTGTTTCAGGCTGATTTTTTAAATTCGTCTGCACCACAGGTCACTAAGTTAATTTCTAATTCGTACGGGGCGAGTATTGGCTCGCTTTTATCATTTTCGTTACCGCATAATGTTCACGTATTTGCTGAATACAAAGTAGGTAAGGGAAATATTCGAAATACAGACCCTGGGCTGGGGTTAAAAGATTCGGGCGGTGAAAAAGTAGCGGCATACGGCGGTGGTATTTCTTGGACTTCAAGTAACAAAAAACTCATGGTAGTACTACGTGCGTGGGAGCAAACAGGTAGGCATATAGATACTTCTTTTGGTGACTTGTCAGTAATTAAGTTTTTTTAATATTGAGTGCTGGGGCTCTCACTTGAGTTTTTGCAGAATTTTAGGGATAAGTAATTACACCTGCATGTAATTACTTAATAGTAATGAGTGCTTAGTTAGTCTTTCATTGAGCGCCATGCAAATGTAGATGCTGCAATAACGATCGCAATGGCAATACCTAAGTAGAGTGTTTCTATTGTGCCGCCGAACTCAACTGCGTGCTCTAAAAATAGTATTACCAGTACAACCGAAGTTACTTGTACCAGAGTTATTTTTAAATCATGAAAGTCTTTAATATTAAAAGCAGCAAGAAATTTACTTTCCTCAGGCTTAGATGGTGTTATAAATAGTCGGTACAAGCTAATAGCAATAACTTGTAAGGTAATTCCGATTAGTAGCAAATCAAGAATTTTCAGTAGTTCAACTATTAGGGCTTTACCGGCTTTAGCTGAATCAGGCAGGTCAAATAGCGTTGTTATTACTATATTAGCTACAATATTAATGCATGAAACATAAACGAGTAATGATGATATTGCAGCGGTAATAACGGCGATTACGACCAAAAACCGACTTGTTTGGAATATATTTTCCATGTTGCTCAACTTTATAATTAGATCTGACTTATACGAAACGTAGCTTAAGTTAGATCCCTTACGAACTTTTTACTTTTATATTTGCTTTAACATATTGGCTATTTACTTGTTAAGCATAGAAATAACAAATTTAACTGGAATATTATGAGTAAGAATAACGATGTACCTCAGGCTTATGTTAAGCAAGAGGAAGGTTATAGAATAAAAGCCTTAAGATTATACCCTTGGGTATGCGGGCGTTGTGCTCGTGAGTTTGAGTATTCTAATTTACGTGAGTTAACGGTGCACCATGTTGATCATAACCACAGTAATAATCCTGAAGACGGCAGTAACTGGGAGTTATTGTGTATTTATTGCCACGACAATGAGCACAATAAATACCACGAGCATATTATGTATGGCGGGTCGACTACAGATCGCAAAGTGGAGGCTGCGACGCATTCTCCATTTGCCGATTTAAAAGCGATGCTTAATAAATCAAAGTAATATTAGTTAAATTAAGAGCTTAAGCCTAAAATTTTATTAATTTAAATGGCATTTTGAGGGTGAACGGTTATAAACCGAAGCAACCTCAAAAATTAACTTTAAATTGGTTTTATTAAAGCTCTTTTGCTGTTTTGTCTTTTATGTCAAACCAGTTTGAATCGGCTGAAGTAATAAAGCCAGGTACGTCTTTTAGCCATTGTTTTTGAACCGATTTATCAAGATTTAAATAAAGTTTGTTTTCAACAATTTTGAAAGCCTCTGGATCTACGTCAAACTTTTTCTCCATTGATACACCAAACGCACAAAAGCCACCAAATTGTGGTGCGTATTTTTCTGGGTTAGCTCTAAATAAGTCGCGGTGCTTAGCTGAACTGAACTTATAAATGGCATTTTTATGTGTTGCAGTATATTCAGAGCTGCCTGTTACCGCTTTGTTTTGGGTAAAGTAAGCAACGGTATCGTAACCACTAATTGCAATGTCGTTAACGTCGGCATTTGCGTCTATGTCTGCTGCAAAGCTTAGTGAACTTGCAAGGACTGATGCTGCAAAAAAAGCTGATTTAGTGAGTGTCGAAAATTTCATGTGTATCTCCAAAGAAAAATTAAATAGGTTTGTTTGTTTGTTTAAAACTCAACTGTACTTTATCGTTATTGTTTGGTTAATATGCGTCTATTAGTCTGTATTTTCATACCAATAATCCAAAGAGGCGTTTATGGACGTACTTTCGAGTGTACTGAGTCACTTTTCGCTTAATGCCAATGTGTTTTTTAGTGGGAACATGTGCGGTACGAGTGACTTTAGTGACGATCAAGGTGTTGGGCATTTACATTTATTACGCTCAGGTACGTTAAAAGTGCGTAGTAATAGTGGCTTTGAAGTTGTTTTATCTACGCCTTCGGTTATATTTTTTCCTCACTCTACAGGGCACTGTTTATTTTCGGATAAGGGTGACGGTGCTGATTTAGTGTGTGCACAAATTAGCTATCAAAGCGGCGGGCATAGCCCTTTATTGCAGTCGCTGCCTTTTTGCTTAAATTACGAATTAACGGGTGATGGATTATTAACGCAGAGCGCTTTTTGGATTTTTGAAGAGACATTTAAAGACGCCAGCGGTAAGCATTTAATTATAGATCGCTTATGCGATGTATTTTTAATTAGTGTGCTTCGTAAAGTACTAGAAGAAGGCACAATTAAAAGCGGGATGATGGCAGGGCTTGCCCATCCTCAGTTGGCTAAGGTATTAATAAAAATACATCAAACCCCAGAGCAAAGCTGGTCGCTTAGCGCTATGGCTGAGGAATGCGGCATGTCACGCTCTAAATTTGCCGATACGTTTAAGCGTGTAATTGAGCAAACACCGGCTGATTATTTAGCAGATTGGCGCTTATCGGTTGCTAAAAAGCTTATTTTAAAAAATCAAAATATGGATTTAGTGGCTAATCAGGTTGGTTACGAAAATGGCTCTGCACTTGCCCGTGTATTTAGAAAAAAAACAGGGCAAGCGCCAAAAGAGTGGTTATTGAGCCAGCAGTAAACGTTCAATTTTGTAAGTTAGCTGCATCCGTTGTAATTAGGTAGTTTGAATCGAGTGACCAAAAATTATTTTCGAGTTTTTGCAAAGGTCGCTTTCTAGAACCAGGCGATGCCTTATGCAGTATCAAATTAATAAGATCTGAACTGACCGCAGGATCACTATGAAAGTAATCATGACCTATTAAGCTGCCAGATTTAGGTACTTTAATTAGGCTTACGTTACCTACAGAAGTAAATATGTCTTGCTCGTTTATGTTTACATCTTTTGTGTTTAATCGACCAAAGCTTAAGCTGTTTGTTAGCCACTGTGAAATACCCAATGCGCTATCTTCTTGAGAGGTGTAAATGGTAATTTGTCCAAATGCAGGTCCAAATTGCTCAGCCATGAGTCTTTGTTTAATAATACCAAAATCGAGATCGGGGGCGGCTAAAATTAAGTTTTCAATACGCAGGTCTTCTCGAGGATTTCCGCCACTAGCTCTGTTTTCAATTATAAGCTCTCTAAGAGTTGTGGTTACTACATCTGTGCCACGGCTATGCGCAATAATATGAATATTTTCTATTTCAGGATTTTTAAAAAGTAGTCGTAAGGTTTCTTTTAAATGAAAAATAGTAAATTGACCAGACTCTTTATCTTCAAAATAGCCGGTTAATCCTGTGGCGGCAGCAGGCCAAGAGTAAACAATAGGTACGCCTTGTCGGTTTAAAAAATGCCAAATACCAGCAAGAGTAAATACCGATTCGTTAAAGGTATTATTAAAGCCGTGCACAAACAAAATAACGTCTTTGTTATTACTGTTTTTTAAACGCTGATTAATGTTTTTGTTTAACTGGGTTTCGTGAAAAATTTTGCGTTCTAAAATATCTTCATCAATTTGGAGTTTGTTTTTTACGCGTCTAAATTTATAAGGCGATAAAGGAAAGCGACCTAATTCATCGGCTTTTTCCATTACGTAAGTTAAATTAGCGGAGCGATTTTTAAGATTACTTTGCTCTAATAGCTCACTCTACTGCAACGACTTATCGCCAAAATTTACTTTTGCTACACCGTACGCAATTGATGGCGAGCGACTTGCGTTATACATAACCCCCTCTTTTTCAGAAATTGCTCGGTCTGTAACATAGAGCAATTCCATATTTGTAGTATGTAGGTTTTTAGGTACTTGGGCTTCTGAATAAGGCGTACTTACATATAAATTGGGTGTAGGTATTAAAGCTGGGTTTGAAGTACAGGCAGATAGCAAAATAATGAGCAAAGGGGCGAAAATATAGGATTTACCGTGAGGGTGAAAAAGCATGCTTATTCCTTATTTTCGGTTTGTAAATTATTTTAAAGAGGTTAAGTATAAAATTAGCATATAAAAAGTAACATATTTATTACCTTTTACACATCACATACTAATTTTATAATTTATTGTTGCGTTAACGAGGATTCAAAATAAAAATACCCGAGCTTATAAGTAGAGAAAGCTGCGGGCATTGTTTTTTGGGAGGCTTATAAAGCTAAATCTTAATCGCCTCAGTAGGCGTTGTTGATAATCCACTAAAATACTTCATTACTAATTGGCCTTGGCTGTTTTTTTCTATTACTAAGTAATTGTTTGAATTAGGGTAGTAAAAGCTATTTTTAGACATGGTAATAAGTTTTGTTTTATCGCCACCAGTGCGCTTTGAATACAAAACGTCATTTTCAAAAATTAGGCTGCGTAAGGTGTTTTCATCAATACGGTAATCACCCAATACGGGCGCTAATTGCTGCTCTGTTACCTCTGCTTTTTTAAACTCGGGTAGTGCAATACCTAGTGCTCTGGCTGTGAATTTTTCGTTGATAAAAATAGGGTTTATGTGGTTTGAATTAGCCAGTACTGCAACATATAGCTTTTGCTCTGGAATATAGCGTGCATGTGCTAAAAAGCCATTTATTCCGCCAGTGTGTTTAATTACGGTGTATTCATTCAAAGGCTTAATAATTAATCCGTAACCATAGGATGAAAAGCTGCCGTCGTTAAGTTTAAAAGGGCTGACCATCTTCTCATAACTTGCTTACTAATAAGCTTGCCAGACGATAACGCATTAAACCAAATATTTAAGTCAGTTGGAGTAGATATAAGCGCACCTGCGGCATATGGCCAATCCATATTAATGTAGCTGGTGTTGATAAATCCTTGCTCTGTTTGCTCATACCCAGATGCGCGATGGGTAACAAGTTCTTGCCCTTCATAACTACTCTGGTTCATTTTTAGCTTTTTAAATATGTGTTGTTCAATAAAGTCTTTGTAAGACTGGCCAATTGCTACTTCAATTATTTTACCAAGCAGTGAATAGCCCGTGTTCGAATAAGCCATGGCTTCGCCGGGTTTAAACACCATTGGGTGTTTGGCAAAACGCGCTAACGTATCGTCAACGCTGGTGGGTACTTGTATTTCTTTATCAAAGAGATCGTCGTCATCTGTGTAGTTGGCGATGCCTGAGGTATGGGTTAATAAGTTTTCGATTGTGACGAGGTTGCCCTCTGTTGGGAAGCTTGCAACATACTTATGAATATCATCGGTAACCGCTAGCTTACCTTGCTCTTGCAGCATCATAATTGCAGCTGCAGTAAATTGTTTTGAAATAGAACCTAAACGTAAAACGCTTTGCTCATTAAGTGCGATGTTATGTTCAAGGTTGGCAAGCCCTCGCGCTTCTTTAAAAAGGACTTGCCATTTTTACTTATAATTACCGATACTCCAGGCTCATTTTCAACTAGGTTCTCGTTAAGAATTTCCTGAAACTGCGAGGCCGTCGCGTTTGCTTTTACAAGGCTGGGTGTCAATAGCAAGAAGGCTAACAAACAGCTAGCGTAAAATGGCTTAATCATATTCATCCTTTTAGTTTTTATACCAAACCGGTTAATAGGCTTAGCAATCCTTGTGCTTATTAGTGAATTAATATTGCACAGCTAAAAAGTAAACACAATTATTGAATTTTATAGGGGTTCAGTAATAGGTATAATCGCTGCGTTTATTGGTTTTATTATTTTTACAAGGAAGTTATTTATATGCCTGATGTAACGGCTCTATTTTATATTGCGATTATGGCTTTTTATTTATTACACAAAAACGAAGAGGACAAAATATTAGTGCCCATAATTGGTTTTGCTGTAATTCCTCTTTTTAGCAACGATTACTGGCTATGGTTTAAGGTGAGTGTAGGGTTGGGAATTTATGTATTGATGGTGGAAAAAGCTAAAGCAGGGTATACCGGTGGAGGGGCTGTTTCAGCATTTGCTATGTTTTTTATGGTGGCTTTTTTAGTTAGTATTTTTATAAAAACTATTTTTTCTGTTGCTATTAATTTTAGTTTTTAAAATCTGCTCTAAATACTTAAAAGTAACTTTGCTAAGCTTTTTAGCTAAGTAAGCTGTTATTAAAAAGGCCGAATCCCATTTAATGGTTCGGCCTTTTCAAGCTTTAGGTTAATAACAATAAGAGTTATTTTTTCTTTTCGCTTGGTGCTGGTTGGCCATAATTAGGTGAACGAGGTCCATATAATAAGCCGTTGTAAACATCTGAAGAAAGTAAGCGTGTTGAAGTCATTGCTGCGATTTCAAAGCCTTTATCAGTGACTGTTTCAGCAATTTGATTAATTGCTGCAATAACAAGCATGCCTACAAGGCCACCACCGCCATTACTTTGTTGTTCAGCTGAAGAGGCTCTAGCTTTGCCTTGCCATAATTGCTCGCCAGTGCGTAAATCAACTAATGAGGCTGACACAGTTACAGCTGTTTCGCTAGAAATTACAACATAGCTAGTACCGTATTCTTCAATAGTGATGTAAAGCGCAGAGTCTGCACCAAAAATCTCATGTAATTTATTTACCGGTACTTGGTGCACGTCGCTTGCAACAGTGAGGCCATTACCTTTAAAGGTTTGATCAACTAAAGCAACAGGAAAAACATAAAAACCCGACTCAGCTATAGGCGCGACCATTTGAGTCATCACACTGTATGGTGCAATTACTTCAGGTGTATTATTTAGCGGAGGTAAAATAATAACTGAGTGAGGGTCTGCTTGTTTAAACGCCGTGTAGTCATGTGCTGGTGGAGGTGAAACACAACCAGCGAGTAATGCGACTAATGCGATCGCTGTGTATGATTTTAAATTAAGCATATTAAGCGCCTTTCGCAGATTTTAGAAGGAAGTCGATGTAATGAACTGATTCTGGGAAAAGTGATTTCTCAGTTTCGAAGTGAGTAGTGCCTAATGAAGGATTACCCGTTTCAAAGTACAGCATACCTAGGTGAGCATGTAGCCCAGGCGCAACATTCTTACTTTTGTTTGCAGCATCGGCAATAATTTGCTCAAGCATACTAATTTGCTCTTCAGCTGTTACGTCATCTGCTTTTAAATAGGCGTATACGGCAGTGCTATAGTCACCGTAATAGTAAATAGGTTCTTTCGTTGAGTTACAACCTGTTAGGGCTATACAAACAAATGCTAAGGTAATTAGCTTTTTCATTATTTATTGCCCCATTGGCCAGCTTCAAGACCAGTAACTAACTTGTTAACGACTTCGCGAATAGCTAGGTCAAGTACTTTGCCATTTAATGTGGCATCGTATGAAGCTGTGCTACCAAAACCAATAACTTCACGTTCTGATAAGCTGTATTCACCAGCACCTTGCACTGAATAAATAACTTCTGATGTAGTAACATCAACAACATTAAGCGTTACTTTAGCGTAAGCAATTTGCGATTTACCTTTACCCAATAAACCAAAAAGTTGGCGATCGCCAATAGCTTTACGGCCAAACTCTGTTACATCACCAGTTACAACAAATTTAGCACCGCTAAGAACTTGTTTTGTACCTGTTAACTTTGCTTCTTCTGCAAGGGCTGCCATATTGTCGCGATCAAGCACACTAAAGCGATTTGTTTGTTGTAAGTGGCTCATTAGTGTTGTTTTTGCTTGGCTGCCTAAACGGTCTTGGCCTGATGAAAATATACCATTTTGAAAGCTCGAACGGTTTACAAACTGACCTACGACTAGTTTGCTTTTTGTACCTGAGTAGGTTGTGTTATAGCTAGCAACAGTTGGTGTTTCTATTACTTTTGATGATGTTGTAGCACACCCAGCTAAAGACGAAGCTGTAATTGCAGCGATTACAATTGTTTTAATGTGGCTTTGGTTAATTCGCATAAATTTTTGTCCATATAGATAATTGCAGAAGTTTTTATTGATAGGCGCTTGATTTTTATACTTATAAGTCAATTGCTTATTTCAAGAGTCCATTCAACTTACTTTATAAACAAAAGTTGATGTAAATACAATGTTATTTATGTTTTACACAGATACACACAATAAAAAAGAATAAATTCTTTACAGGAATAATGCTAATTCATTAGTTTTTAAATTATTAGAAGCTTTTTTCTATAGTTTATATAAAGAGCATTTATTACGCGCTGAGTTGTTAATTAATAATTTAATTCCAATTAACCTTAACTTTTAAAACCAATCGGCTGCAACTTGTAGTGGGGTAGGGTCGCCTTTTTTAGATACCCAAAATACTAAGGCTTGCTTTGTTGGCGATATTTTTTTAGCGCTAGGCAGGGTTAAATCAGTTAATGATAATTGCTGCTTAGTTTGCATGTTACTTTGCTCGTAACCAATAACAACAAAGTCGTGTTTTAACTTATGGCCTGCGTTTTCGCCGCTGTGTATTTGTGTTTCTATGCCAAAGCCTAACAGAGCTACATGGGCTATTAAGTTTTGGTTAGTATCATCTTTGGTATTAACAGTATCGTATTCGAGATTAATTTTACTGTTGTTTATAGTCGCTTTTAAATTACCTAAATAAGGGGCTTTAGCTACAGGAATAGCTTGCTTATAAAACCAACCTTGCCACCCGCTGCCGTTAACCATAAATCCTGGGGTTGCTACAATCCTACTTTTACCGAGTGCCTTATAAGTACGTTGTCTTTTACTAAAAACAGCAGAGGCAAACGGGTCTTTCCATCCTAAATAATCCCAATAAGTAACATGAAAATTAATAGGGATTAAATCAGTCCATAGTTTTTCATCATCTGTAAACGTTGAAATCCAGCGCTCTGCGGGTGGGCAACTACTGCAACCTTGCGATGTGTAAAGCTCTAAAAAGGTAGTCGGATTAGCTGTACTGGAAATAGTTACTTGCTCAGCAGCTTGGCTTTGAAAGCAAAAAATTATTAACCCAAAAAATACGATAAGGAATGGACGATATAATGTTTTAGAAAGCATGCTGTGGCTCACAAAGGCTGATATTCACCTTAGCATAAGTGACTTTTAAGATTGAAGTATCACGAAATACTCACAATTAAATCACGTTTTCGCTGTATACTTTACTTAGTTAAAACTTAATTTGAACACCCGCTCAAGTTGTGCTTTAATCGTTGCTCAATTATTGAGGAACTTTACATGATTAAATTTTATTTTCACCATACTCCTAACCCAATGAAGGTTGCACTCTTTTTAGAAGAAACAGGCTTACCGTTTGAACTTGTTCCTCTTGATACTTTAAAAGGTGAGCAACATACACCTGAATTTAAAGCAATTAATCCAAACGCTAAGGCGCCAGCAATTGTTGATGGTGAAACTCGTGTGTTCGATTCGAATGCTATTTTAATGTACCTTTCTGAAAAATATGGAAAGCTAGAAGGCAAGGGCGATGACCGCGCTGAAATGCTGTCGTGGTTAATGTTTATCGCATCTGGTTTAGGTCCGTATTCAGGGCAGAGTGTACACTTTAGACACATGGCGCCAGAAGGGCTTGATTACGCGGTTAATCGCTATTTACGTGAAGCGCAGCGCCATTACGAAGTACTTGATACTCACCTTGAAGGTCGTGACTTTATTGTGGGTGATACGTATACCATTGCTGATGTATCTGCATGGGGCTGGATTGATAAAGCACCGGTTGTATTAGGTGAAGAGGGCTTAGCACCGTATCCAAATCTTAAGCGTTGGTTTGAAAGCATTGATAGCCGCCCAGCGGTTGCACGTGCACGCGTAATTGGTACTGATGTAGCCTTTAAAAAAGAGTTTGATGAAGACGCTAAAAAAGCGTTTTTCCCTTCAAATTACCCTAAAGTATAAAAAGTACTTAATACTAAACAGCAGATCAGCTAGCTGATCTGCTGTTTAGTATTTCATGGCTGTGTTAGCACCTCTTTATTTTCATCTGCCACGAATAAATTAACTTCCTCTGTGTGCTGGCTTACGCTATTTCTTTTTAGGGCGATATATAGGTCTGAGTGAATATATATACCTTCTTTTCCCGACTTCATTCCTGCAATTTCAAACCACGAAAGTAGTTGGCGTTTTCTACCTGCAAGTTCAAGCCTTATATCGCGCTTTTTAAATATAACATCTAGATCGGCAAGCATTGCCATTACACTTAAATCTAAGTGAGTAAAGCAGGGCACAGCGTCAATTATTACACAGTGGCTGTCGTCTTTTTGCCTTGCGTATTGCTCAAGTAATCTGCGTTTAAAGTAGCTGGCATTAAAGTAAGTTAAAGGTGAATTAAAGCGATAGATAAACACGCCTTGCACTGCTTTTGCTTTATCTGTGGCGTCTAAACTTCTTACTACACCGTTAACATCTACGCCGAGTACATTGTCGGTTGGGCGCATAACAGTGCGAATAAATTGAAATAACCCCAGTAATACAGCAAGTGTGATCCCTGGTATAACGCCAATAAATAACACCGCAAGTAAGGTGGCTGAGGCGAGATAAAATGCCTGTTTATCTTTTCGTTTTAATTGCCAAACAGCTTTTAAATCGAGTAAATGAACAGAAGCAATAATAAGTACAACACCCAGCGCTGCACTTGGAATAAACTCAAGCGGGGCTGTTAAAAAAACGGCTATGACCGCAATAATAGCTGCTGCAATTATTGATACTAACTGCGTTTTTCCGCCTGTGGCATCGTTAACTGCGGTGCGTGAGTCGGCGCCACTAACTGCAAAACCTTGCGAAAGAGCTGACGCTATATTGGCAATACCTAGCGCTCTAAATTCCTTATCGGCGTCTATGTCGTAGCCATTTTTAGCAGCAAAGCTGCGGGCAGTTAGCATCATACTTACAAAGCTCACGATGGCTAAGTTAAGTGCGGGTACCACTAGCTCACGAATAATTCCTAAATCAAAAACAGGAGTATTAAAAACGGGAAGCCCGCCAGTTACGGTGCCAATAGTTTTTATATCAAGTTGTTTTAAATCAAAAATCCATACCAAAATCGCACCAAATGCAATGGCAAACATTGATGCCGGCCACGTGGGTTTTATGCGTTTCATGGCAAAATAGACCGCCAGTGTAAACAAAGCCATTAGTAAGGTGGGAACATGTGTTTGCGCTAGATATGTGGGCACACCACCTAGGCGTTCAAGTAAGTAGCGCTCGTCAAAAGTAAAGCCAAATACTTTAGAAAACTGACCCACAATAATAGTGATGGCTACGCCGTTTAGTAACCCCATTAAAATAGGTTTAGATAAAAAGTCGGCTAATACACCTAGCTTAAATTTACTGGCTATAAAGCACCAAAAGCCGGTCATAGCGGTCATGGTGACAACAAGTTGCCAATGCTTAAAGCTGTCGCCTGCAGCAAGAGGTGTTACTACGGCGGCAATAACGGCGCAGGTAGCAGCATCAGGACCGACTATTAACTGTTTTGAAGTGCCAAAAAGTGCATATAGCATCATTGGCAGTATGCAAGAGTATAACCCGACGGCGGCGTTAACACCGGTTAGTTGCGCATAGGCTATGGCAACAGGTAAAGCTACGGCAGCTACCGATAGCGCTGCTCTTACATCATCAGCAAACCATTGTCGCTCGTAGTGCAGCAATGTATCTAAACCCGGCATAAAATTATATAAACGCGACAGCACTTCAGTATCCTTGCTAATAGTTACAACGTTTTGATAGTAAATTTAATATTCAAATAAGTATAGCTAGGTGGGAGTGTTTTTTACGTAATACCCACTGTATTGAATTAGTTATTTACTATAGCGATGGAAGGTTATTTAACTCGGTAGACGACCACCTTTAACTCGGTAGGCGACCACCTTTCAAATTTATTATTTATAATTTACAATTGCTTAACTAACATCCTAAGTCTTTTAAGTTATACATAAAGTCTTTAAAGGTAAAAGTAGAAGGAAAGTTTTCTATTAATTTAACTTCCCTAATTGCTGTAACCCAATTGATTATAAGTTTAATGAGTTAAGGTAGGGGAGTATTGCA
>NZ_PJBR01000097.1:0-16045 GCF_002863625.1 Pseudoalteromonas sp. MelDa3
AGCCAAATTAAAAATAAGTAAAGTGATATTTTATTAAACAATATAAATAAACTTTAAAACGATCATTTTGGTAAATTATCGGATCTATTATGCTTTTTATTGTAGTGTTTTTATGTAGATATTGTTTTATATTTGTGAGTATTTATTAGGGCGTGTTGATCTTTGTGGATTGAAATTTGTCAATCTAGGGGCGATTTAATCGCGGCGCGAGGTTTGTAACCTAGCGGGCTCGATAACTGCTCCTGCGTTATTCTACTGGCTTACATCCATGTAAGAATAAGTAAAAACCGAGCAACAAAGAGTTAATCGTCCCTAGAAAGAACCAAAAGGGCAGCGCATGTTTGGCATTTATGCTGCGTTATCGCCTATTTATGGGGAATAACCACACTACATAGGCTCTGCCTTGCTTAAATACCAAACAGTCTGCTGCAAAATTAATCACGAAAGGTCAGCACGCCCTAGTGTTAAACCCTATGTAAAATAGGGTTCAACAGTTTTTAAAGTGATAAAATTAACATTTATTTGTTTATTGCATTGCTAGTGCAAGGTGGTGATATAAACCAATACCAACAATCACATTAAACGGGAAAGTTACACCGAGAGAGGTCAGCATAGCAAGACCAATATCGGCTTTAGGAATTGCCGCTTTTATTGCAGCGGGTGCGGCTATGTAAGAGGCGCTGGCCACTAAACTTCCCAATATAACTACCGAGCCTAATTCTAAATTTAAAAGTGTGCCTACTGCTGTGCCAATCGTACCTAAAAATAGCGGGGTGACAATAGCAAATACCGCGAGCTTCCAATGTTCCCAGGGGATAGGGCGCAAAGTTTGCGCGGCTACTAAACCCATTTCTAGTAAAAATAATGCCAGAACAACCTTAAAGCTACTTGTTAAAAGGCTAGTTACTTGGCTGCCTTGAACCGTGCCGTACATCATACCTATGACGACACCACCGATAAGCAAAATGACGCTTTTGTTCGTAAGAGTTTCGTGCCAAAGCGCTTTTAACGATGGTTCACTTTTTTGGCTGTTTTGTTTATCAAGTTTTCGGTAAAGCAATAAACCAACAATGATTGCAGGGAGTTCTAACATCACTAAATACAGGGTTACTTCTGCACCCACTGCCAATTTAGCCGATTCGGCATAGGCAAGCGCTACAGCAAATGTACCTGCACTCACTGAGCCGTAATGTGCGGCAATGCTGGCACTATTAGCAACAGATAGTTTAATCACGTATTTTAAAATAGGGTAAAGCATCAATGGTATAAGTGCGCCAAGCAACATTACAGATCCCATTTCGGGCAGTAGTTGCCAGCTTAAATTACCGTGCAGCACCATACCGCCTTTTAAGCCAATGGTTAACATGAGCAATAAGCTTAGTGTGTCGTAGGTGGCTTTTGGAATGGCCAAGTCAGAGCGTAAAATACCCGCGACTAATCCTAAAATAAAAAACATAACAACAATATCTGGCACTGGCTTTCCTTACTAGGTAGTAAATTAAGTGGCGCTATTGTAGATAAAACTTTGTATAGTAAATAATAAAATAAATACGAGTTAGTTATAGATAAATATCTATAGCTGATTTATTAAGTGCTGTTTGTTAGGTTTATGAGGTAGGTATGGATTTACGACATATATCGTTTAGGTTGCTTGAAGTATTTATGAGCGTGGTTAAAACGGGCTCAATAAGCGAAACCGCAAGGCGCTTACACATAACACAGCCAACGGTATCGCTACAAATAAAGCGATTACAAGAAGCGGTAGGTGAGCCGTTATTACTTATGCAACAGCAAAAGCTACACGTAACCGATGCGGGGCTTGAGCTATTTAAAACCTGCCAGCAGGTATTTGGACATTTTGAAGACTATCAAGATTATTTAACCGAACTTAACGGTGGAGCACGCGGCCGTTGTAAAATTGCTATGGTTAATACCGCTCAATATATTTTACCAAAACTGCTTGGCCCTTATAGTAATTTACATCCCCATGTTGAGCATCCGCTTGAGATTGGTAATAGGGCAGAGGTGCTCGAAAGATTTGAGCGAGGAGAGGACGATATTTATGTATTTAGCCACCCGCCGTCGCTTGAACACGCACAAGCTGCGCGCTTTTTGCATAATCCACTAGAATTTATAGTGCCGCTAAATCACCCGTTAGCTCACGTAAAAGCCGTTAAATTAACGGATTTAATGCAGTATCGCTTTTTACTCCGAGAAAATGGCTCAGCGACCCGTATGTTATTTGAAAGCGAGTTACAAAGCCGAGGGTTAGTGCTAAGCGATAGCGTACAAATGGCGAGTAATGAAGCAATACGCGTCGCGGTTGCATCCGGGATGGGCATTGCGGTTTTATCACGCCATGTACTTGCAACAGACGATACTAGTTTTAAAATTCTAAACGTAACCGACACCCATTTAGCGAGCCACTGGTATTTTGTGATACGCACCGACAGGCACATATCGCATGCTGCACGTAACTTTTTAAAGTTTGCGCAGCAGCACGTAGAGCAATATTTAGATATGCAGTGGGTGCGTAACGAGTTACATAACTTACACTTAGATTAATCTTAAATTTTATTAATTAATATCGGGTGTCGAGTCTCTTAAAACAAGCTTTGGCTGAAACACGTGCTTTACTGTTATGCCGCTTTTTTTATAAATATCTTTAAGTACTAAGTTAGCCGCAGCTCGGCCCATTTCAGGAACTGGGTTATCTATTGTAGTAAGCGTTGGGTAGAGGTAATTGGTAAAAATTACGTTATCGAACCCAATAATGGCTAAATCTTTTGGTAGGTTAAAGCCGTGTTCGCGGGCGTATTTCATAGCACCCGATGCCATTTCGTCATTGGCACATACAAGAGCGGTTATTTGCGCTTTATTTTGAATAAAATGCCTTAAGCCGTCACTGCCGCCGGTTTCTTTAAAGTCGCCTACATAATATAAGTTTTCGTCAAAGGTGAGGTTGTATTCTGCTAGGGCTTTTTTGTGGCCTTTTAAACGATTTGACGCATCTTCTTTAAACTGCGGGCCTGCTATGTACGCAATGTTTTTATGACCTTTGTTGATCATGGCTTTAGTGGCTAAATAGCCGCCCATTACGTTGTCGAGGCTAATGCAGTTTTCTTCAATTTCTTTAACGTAGCGGCTCATTAAGTAAATAGGGGTTTTGCCTTTACTTAACTCAATTAGATACTCGTTTGATACCGCTTCTACGTGGGCAATAATAGCGTCGCAATTACGGCCTATTAAAAATTCAAAGCCGCTTTTTTCTTTTTTCTCGTCACTGTGCCCAGGGGTAATAATAACGTGTTTACCCGCAATACGAAGGTGCTCTTCAATGGCTGACATCATTTGACCAAAAAACGGACCATCCAACTCAGAAACTAAAATACCGACGCTGTTTGTTGTGCTAGAGGCTAAAGACCGTGCAATAGAACTTGGCTGATAGCCTAGCTCTTTCATTGCTTCTAATACCTTTTTTTTAGTTTTTTTGCTTACGTAGTCGTTGTCGTTAAGTACCCTTGAAACAGTTGATAAAGACACACCTGCCATTTCTGATACTTGATAAATTGTCGCCATTGATGTCCTAGCTTATATGTGTTTTTACTCGCGCTTTATAAAAATATAAAGCGCGAAGGGTCATTAAAAGTTAATTTACACATTACTGCGTCTAATTGCTAAGTCTTCTGTTATTTTTTGCGTCATCGCTGAGGTAAGCGGATAAATAAGCATCAATGCGGCGCCTAAAAAAGCAAATGCGGCAGGTATCCAGCTCATAAGTAACTGCATACCAGGTAGGGCTTGCGTAATTGTTAGCTCATCCATACCGTTATAGCCGTAGCCTGCAAGTACCACTAATACTAATGCACCTGCAAAACCACCACCGGTTTTTTGCACAAATGTACCCGCAGAATAAATAAGGCCTGTAGCGCGGCGTTTGTTTTTCCACTCTGAATAATCGGCTGAATCACCAAGCATACTAAAAAATAATGTTGGCATCATCGCGGCAAAAAATTCAGCAGCGCAACCAAAGGTAAATACAGCAACCAGGTTATCGCTAGGCACCCAGTAAAATGCAGTAGTGAGTATGCCGCTTAGCATTAATGATGCAATAAATAGGTTTCGTTTACCCATAATTACGGCCAGTTTACCTGTGGCAAGTGCGCCTAATATAGATACAACTAACAAGGCAATAAAGTATTGCCCAGCCATAAGTTCATTGGCTACGTGGTACTTAAAGTAGTACGCAATTACACCGTATTTTATGCCATTAAACATCATGGTTAAAAAACCAATGCCGAGTAATACTAACCAAGGTTTGTTGGTCAGAAGATCAACCATGTCGCGCTGTGAACCAGTTAGGCTTTGCTTATCTTTATTGAGCAATTTTTTAATAACGAATGTCATTGCAGCCATAACAAGGGCAAAAAATACGCCGCTGTATAAATCGCGGTAATAAAAAAACAGAGTGGTAGCAAGCAAAGGTAGGATTATAAATGGCAGGCTTTTGGTTAAATCAAACAACTCTGATTTTAAATTGCCTTCATTTGAGGCGTGCGGTGTTACACGCTCTTTGGTGGTCGCAAACGTTATAATCATTAAAATAATAAGTAAGCTGGCAAATAAGTACATAGTAAGCTGATAGCCTTTGGCATCGTCGCCGCCACCAAAAAAAGCTACTAGCTCAGGTAAAAAACCCATAACCAATAAGCCACCAGTAAACGCACCTGCAAACCTAAAACCAGAGAGCTTTGTGCGCTCTGTATCGTCTGGTGTCATTACGCCCATAAGTGCCGAGTAGGGCACGTTACTTACGGTGTAAGCAAGCGTTAAACCAATGTAGGTTACGTAGGCATAAATAAGTTTGTTGGTGGTGCTAAAGTCGGGTGTAGTAAAACACAACACCATAAACAAGCCCAAAAATGGTGCCGAGTAGAGTATCCACGGTCGAAACTTACCAAAGCGCGACTGCGTTCTGTCGGCAATCATACCCATAATAATATCGGTTACGCCATCTGATAGCCTTACCACCAAAAACAACATGGCAGCGGCGGCTGCCGATATGCCAAATGTATCGGTGTAAAACACCGCTAAATAAGCAAGCGCACCGCGCCATACTAAGTTAGCGCCGGCATCGCCCATGGCGTAACCGACTTTTTCGTATAAAGGGAGTTTGTTCACAGTGTGTGTTCTTATTGTTATAAGCCGATAAATTATCGGCTTGTTATTAGTTTACTGTACGCTTTACCGCTGGCTTTAACAGTTCGTTTTTGTGTGTTGTAGTCTACGTGTACTATTCCAAAACGTTTTAAATATCCTTCAGCCCATTCAAAGTTATCCATTAGGCTCCACG
Source organism: Pseudoalteromonas sp. MelDa3 (assembly GCF_002863625.1). Taxonomy (NCBI): domain Bacteria; kingdom Pseudomonadati; phylum Pseudomonadota; class Gammaproteobacteria; order Alteromonadales; family Pseudoalteromonadaceae; genus Pseudoalteromonas; species Pseudoalteromonas sp. MelDa3. The sequence goes on from NZ_PJBR01000097.1 coordinate 5,354, forward strand.
CAAAGTAACCATCTACTTTAACGCCTTGCTCTGCTGCGTTATGCAGGGCATTTAAATGTTCGTGGTAATATTCAATACGGTCGATATCTTTTACTTCACCGTCTTTAAATTCGTCAGCCATGGCTGCACCGTTTTCGGTAATATAAATAGGTGGTAGGGTGTATTTTTCGTTTAACGATACAAGTAATTCTGTAAGCGCTTTAGGGTAAATTTCCCAGCCAATATCGGTCATTGGCGCTTTATGTGGCAGCTCATGGTAAAAGTCGGTATCGATTGCTTGATAATGCATGCGGGTATAAAAGTTAACCCCTAAATAGTCCAGTGGTTGAGCAATTATTTCCATGTCGCCATCTAAAATGTCAGGGCGATGAGCTTTAGGTAACTGAATAATAATATCAGGGTACTTACCTTGCATTACAGGCTGCATGTACCATTGGTTTATGTAGTCATCAGCAAATGCAGTCGCTTTTAAATCTTCTTCGCATTGGGTAACTGAGTAACAAGGCGTAAAGTTAAGTACAATACCGTTTAATGTATTTGGGCTATTTTTAGCAAGTACTTGCATAGCCAATCCGTGGCCCAGTAATAAGTGATGCGCAGCTTTACGACCAAACTCGCGACCTACTATGCCAGGCGCATGTACGCCTATTTCGTAACCTAAGTAAGAGCTGCAAAACGGCTCGTTTAAGGTGGCGTACGAGTGCACGCGGTCACCAAATGCTTTTGTAATTAAATCTGTGTAATGCGCAAATTCGTAAGCGGTGTTACGGTTTAGCCAACCGCCTTCGTCTTCAATATGTTGTGGTAAATCCCAGTGGTACAGCGTTACAAAAGCTTTAATGTTACGGCGTTTTAATTCATCTAAAATGTCGGTATAAAACTTAACGCCTGTCGGGTTTAGGTGGCCATTTTTAGTCATTACGCGCGGCCACGAAATAGAAAGTCTGTAAGCGTCTACACCTAATGATTCAATTAAGTTTATATCGTCTTTCCAGCGAGTGTAGTGCTCGCAGGCTACATCGCCATTTGAATTATCGACTATTTTGCCTTCTTTACTGCAAAAGGTATCCCAAATACATGGCAAGCGATCGGTTGCGCCGCCTTCAATTTGAAATGAGGCCGTAGCTACACCATAGGTAAAATTTTTGGCTAAAAGTGGTGAGCCACTAGGTAAAAATAATTGTTTCATTAAGAGAAAACCTCTGTTTCTTTGTAGTAAATTTTGCTTCTATTTATAGTTTATAAATCACATCGATGGAAGCGCTTCCATATTTAATTTGATTAATCACTAAGGATGGTATTTAATAACCTTGAGGAAGCGCTTCCATATTTAGGTTAGTGGCTATTGTTAAGTAGGTCAATAGTTAAATTTAAATAACAAATAGGTGCTGCACAAAAACACACTGACACAACACAGGGCTATAAAAATGAAAAAAAGCTTAAACACTAATAGGTTACGAATGCTCCCTATTTTAATAGGCGGACTATGCGTTTTAAGTGGATGTAATAAACAAGAAGCTAACGCTGATAATAACGTAAGCGCGGTGGCCAAAAATACTGAGCATGAGCAAGGTGATTTATCACTTTGGCCAACGCTTAAAAGCAAGGTAGTGAAAACGCCTGAAATTGAAAATACGATTGAACAATATTTAAAAACAATGACGCTTGAGCAAAAAGTAGCGCAGATGATCCAACCTGAAATCCGCGATATTAGTGTTGAAGATATGCGCAAATATGGCTTTGGTTCGTATTTAAATGGCGGTGGCTCGTTCCCGAATGCTAATAAACATGCGACGCCTGCAGATTGGATAACACTTGCTGAGAGTATGTATCAGGCATCGGTTGATGACTCAATTGATGGCAGTAAAATTCCAACTATGTGGGGCACTGATGCGGTACATGGTCATAATAATGTGATTGGCGCGACATTATTTCCGCACAATATTGGTTTAGGTGCAGCAAATAATCCTGCATTAATTGAGCAAATTGCAGCAGCTACGGCAATAGAAGTAATGGCAACAGGGATAGATTGGGTATTTGCACCAACAGTTGCTGTAGTGCGCGACGACCGATGGGGCAGAACGTATGAAGGCTACTCAGAAAACCCTGAAATTGTACGTGAATATTCAGCCGCAATTGTAAACGGATTACAAGGCAGAGCTGGTGATGACTTTTTAAGTGACAAACGCGTAATTAGCACTGTTAAGCACTTTTTAGGCGATGGCGGCACGGTAGATGGCGACGATCAGGGTGACAACATTGATAGCGAAGAAACGTTATATAACATTCACGCGCAAGGTTACATAGGTGGCTTAACCGCAGGTAGCCAATCGGTTATGGCATCGTTTAACAGTTGGAATGGTAAAAAAAATCACGGCAATAAATACTTACTTACCGATGTACTAAAAACAAAAATGGGTTTTGATGGCTTTGTTGTAGGCGATTGGAATGGGCACGGACAAGTTGCAGGCTGTACAAATGAAAGCTGCCCGCAAGCTGTTAATGCCGGGCTTGATATTTTTATGGTGCCAACGGGTGCTTGGAAACCACTTTATGAAAATACAATTAAACAAGTAAAAGCGGGCACAATAACAATGGCGCGAATAGATGACGCCGTGGCACGTATTTTACGCGTTAAATTACGCGCGGGTTTATTTGATAAACCAAGCCCCGCAAATCGAAAATATTCAGGTAAGTTAGAACTAATAGGTGCACCTGCACATCGCGATATTGCCCGCCAAGCGGTACAAGAGTCGTTAGTACTGCTTAAAAACAACAACCATTTATTACCGCTTGACCCATCAAGCAACATACTTATAGCAGGCGATGCGGCCGATAACATAGGCAAGCAATCGGGTGGTTGGAGTATTACGTGGCAAGGAACTAATAATCAAAATGCAGATTTCCCTGGAGCAACGTCTATTTATGCGGGGCTAAAAACGCAAATAGACTCTGCTGGCGGTAACGCTATTTTAAGTCCAACGGGTGAATTTAATACCAAACCCGATGTAGCCATTGTTGTATTTGGTGAAGAGCCATATGCAGAGGGGCATGGCGATAAAGACAACCTTGAGTTTGAACGTAACAATAAACGCTCTCTTAAAATATTAAAAACATTAAAGCAGCAAAATATACCGGTTGTTTCTGTGTTTATATCGGGCAGACCAATGTGGGTTAACAGCGAGCTAAACGCGTCAGATGCATTTGTAGCAGCATGGCTTCCTGGCACTGAAGGACAAGGCATTGCAGATGTTTTATTAGCGGATGCAAGTGGGCAGGTACAGTACGACTTTAAAGGTAAATTGTCGTTCTCATGGCCTAAATCGCCACTGCAAACCGCAGTAAATAAAGGCGATGCTGATTACTCGCCATTATTACCCTATGGCTTTGGCTTAACGTATAAAGATGAAAGTACGCTTAGCAATAATCTAAATGAAGACTCAGGTGTTGATATTAGTAACCTTGCGCCGCTATCTATATTTAATGGCAGCTTTAAAACGCCGTGGCGTTTGTTTTTAAATTCAAACAGCGAGCAGCACCAAGTAGCAAGTAACAGTGTAAAGCTCGGCGGCATTACTTATCGCACTGAAGACAAAGCGATTCAAGAAGATGCGATGCAATTTAATTTTGATGGCACTGCAGCCAGCTACATCGAAATTAATAGTAACTTTACCGAAGATAAAGTGGCCTACATTGAAGCAAATTCGGCCCTTAGCTTTAGCTATAAAGTAAACCAAATACCTAGCTCACAGACATACCTTGCAATGAAATGCGAACAAGGCTGTGGTGGCGAGCTTGATATTACCAATGAGCTTAAAAATGCTGATTTAAATACATGGCAAACCATGAGTATAGATTTAACGTGTTTTGCTAAAAAGGGCGTTGATTTTGCCAGAGTAACCAGCCCTTTTATTATTAAAACGGCAGGAGAGCTTAGCGTTTCAGTTGCAGATATTAGCTTTGAGCCACAAAGCGCTAAAAGCGCCGTGGTTAAGTGTGAATAATAAAACCTAAAGTTGTTGTGTGTAACCAAAACCCTTAGTAATAAGGGTTTTTTATGCTGGGCAGTATTGTTTTAAAAATTCATGGTGAGGCGGTAATTGGCTAACGCGCTGTTCTATTTGCTGTTTAATACCGTATAAAAAACGGGTGAGTTCTTCATCGCTCATCATGCTGGCTATTAAGTGATGTTGATTAGGCTCAATACCTTGACCAAGCATAACTTGCACCCACGAATCGACTCTAAAAATGTCGCCATCGTCTAAAAATACACGGCCGGTTTGCTTAAACAAATCAATTTTATGCTGAAGTGTTTTTGGCACATCCATCGCACTACAGTGTTGCCAAAACTCACTGTCATCGCGATTAGTTACTTTGTAGTGCAGCACAATAAAGTCGCGAATATTTTCAATTTCGCTTTTAAGCTGTTTGTTGTATTCGTCAATGGCGTGATTGGTAATGCCATTAAACGGAAATAAACGCATAAAGCGAATAATACCCGACATAATTAAGTGAATGCTGGTGGACTCAAGTGGCTCTACAAAACCGCTAGCAAGGCCAAGCGCTAGGCAGTTTTTGTTCCAGCCTTTTAAGCGACGCCCTGTTTTAAATTTAATAATACGGGGCTCTGTAAGCGGCTCACCTTCAATATTATTTAATAATAGCGCTTTGGCTTGTTCGTCATCCATATATTGGCTGCAATAAACTAATCCGTTGCCTACACGGTTTTGCAGCGGTATACGCCATTGCCAGCCGTTTTTATGGGCAATAGAGCGGGTAAGTGGCAATACGGTATCGCTGGTTGATTTTGTTTGCACCGCAATGGCGCTGTTACACGGTAGTAAATGCGACCAGTCTTCGTAGCCAGTATGCAATGCTTGCTCTATTAATAAACCTCTAAAGCCGGTGCAATCAATAAAAAAGTCGCCGTTAATGTGCTCGCCATTATTTAAAGTAAGTGATTCTATATGGCCCGTTTTAGTGTTTTTTACTACTTTTTGTATTTTACCTTCAATGCGTTTTACACCCAATGGCTCTGAACATTCACGTAAAAACTGCGCGTAACGTGTGGCATCCATATGGTAGGCATAGTTAATGGGATTTTGCTGATTAAACGCAAATTTACCGCCTTTAGCCGCTTGCAGCTCGTAGCAGTAATCGCCAAATGGGTTGTTTATTCCAAGTGTTTTACCTTGCAGCCAAAAGTGATGAAATTCACCCGCCCAACATTCTTTGCCCGTTGCGCCAAATGAGTGAATATAATGCGTGTTTTCATCGCCCCAGTTTTCAAAGCTAATACCTAATTTAAAACTGGCTTGAGTGGCTTTCATAAATGCTTGCTCGTTTATACCCAGCAATTTATGAAATGTACGAATAGGCGGAATTGTTGCTTCGCCAACACCTACAGTGCCAATATCGTCAGATTCAACAAGGGTTATGTTTATATTGTTACCAACTAGTTTAGCAAGTGCCGCTGCTGCCATCCAACCTGCAGTGCCGCCTCCAGCAATTACTACGTTTTTAACAGCGTTTGTTTTAGTCATTATGTGGCTGCCCATTATTTAATAAAAGATGATTTAAAAGCGCGCGATTACTTGGCAGTCCATTTAAACACTGCGCTATTTTTTCGCGATTTTGCTGATAATAGTAATCCCCAGCACGTGGGTCGTTAAATGTATTTTGTGCAGATACTGTTTGTGTATTAAAGCCCATGCCATATAAAACGTATTGATAACTGCTTGATGAAAACACTTCTTCGTTTTCAATGAAATCAAAGCGGCTAGGGGGTTGAAATTGCCAAAGTTTAAGTAAGTTTTGCAGGCGCTCGGGCGCGGTATTTAAATTACTAATATCTTGCCAATAAGGAGTGTCGTCGCGCTCGCTTAGCACATAATGAAGTTTTAAAAACTCAATAACGCGCTGCCAACGAGTGCTAAAACGATCATTAAAACGCGTTTTAAGCTGGCTCATGTGGGTGCGGTTTTGCGGTAGTTGCTCGCTTATCATGCTAATTGAAAGCTCAACCATAGCAAGAGCTGACGCTTCAAGCGGCTCTAAAAAGCCAGCTGACATACCCACGGCAACACAGTTTTTAATCCAAAATTGTTGCCTGTAACCAGGGCTGAATTTTAATACGCGGTAGGTAAGTTGCTCAGCTTGTTGCTCACTGGTACTTTTAGCTATGTAGCTTTTTAGAGTATTTGTTGCGCTTTCATCGCTTTGATATTTACTACTAAATACATAACCTGTACCACGGCGCGTTGGCAGGGCTATATCCCAAATCCAACCGTTACTTTGCGCTGTAGATAACGTAGCAGAGGCAACTGGCTGATCGGCGTGTGCATTAGGTATTTGCGCCGCAACAGCGCTGTTATTAAATAAAATATGATCTTGCGCTATAAACTGACTATTAAAATGCTCACCAATTAAACGAGCGCAAGAGCCTGAGCAATCTATAAATAAATCACCCGTTATATCGCCATTATTATTTGTTTTTAATGAGGCAATATAGCCATGATCGTCGTTAATAACCTCGGTTACATCGTCAATAATATGCGTAACGTTTAGGTTTTTAACACAGTGATTTTTTAAAAATTCAGCAAATTTACCCGCATCTAAATGATAACCATAGTTGGTAACTGCTGCATATTCAGGTGTTTGTAATTGCTTTGGTGCAAGTGCTGCTTGGCTTACAAAGCTTTGCATATTAACAACGTCGGCAAATTTTTGGTTAGGTGCAATGCGTTGCCAGCTGGCGTGTAAATTAGTGTGCTCGTAGCCTTGTGGATTCATAAAAGGGTGGTAGTAGTTTTCTCCCTCGCTGAGGTTTCGCCAATTTATAAATTTAGAACCTTGCTTAAATGATGCGTCGCACTGGGTTATAAAATCACTTTCTTTAATGCCAATGCGCTGTAGGGTGTTGCGCATTGACGGCCACGTGCCTTCGCCCACACCCAATATAGGCACATTTGCCGACTCCACTAACGTTACATTAAGGTGCGGGTGTTCGGCGGCTAATAAGCCTGCGCTTAGCCAGCCGGCAGTACCACCACCTAAAACGACTATTTTTGTTATTGGTTTGGTCATGAGTTAACACTCTAAAGTTGATAACAATTAAACTAGCATTAATACTGTTTTAAATACAAAAAAGCCGCTAGTAAAAACTAACGGCTTTACTTTGTATTACCTTTAGAAGTTGTAACGCATACCAATATTGTAACGTGCACCTAGCTGTTGTAGGTTCCACAATTGAACTGACGTACGGCCATGTTCGCGGCTGTTTTGTTCAGTAATATTAAGGCCTTCAACAAAAAACGATAGTTGCTCGCTGTAGTTGTACGCAACATTAAAGTCGATTTGATAATATTCTTCAGTAAAGCCTGGCTCATTTACGTATCGAGCTGCGCTATTTAAAAACTTATCACGCCAGTTGTAAGCAATACGTGCTTGAAAATCGTCGTTTTCGTACATTGCAATAAAGTTAGCTGTATCGCTTAAACCTACTAGTGCAAATTGTGTTGTAGTAGGGTCGGCGTTTACATCAAAGTCTATGTCGCCGTTAACTGTGGTGTAGTTTGCTTGCACACCAAAACCGCTTTCACCAAAAAAGTGCTGAAAGGCAATTTCAAAACCATCAATGGTGGCATTTTTATTGTTGGTAGGTACTTGCGCTGTAAATTCTAGTAATGGGTCATCGCTGTTAGCAATTACATCGTAAGCGGCTTCAAACTCTTCGTAGGTCATAGAGTCAAAATCAACGTTGTTTTCTGTTGCGGCAACCATTTGAAATAAGTTTGAATCGGTTAGAGCAAGTCCGCGAGATTCTAGCTCAGCAATGGCAGCTTGTGCGCGAGGACCCGCTGTTGCATCGCGTAATCCGTAGTAGTTTTGTGTCATTGGTGTTAAACCAATAAAGTTTTCGATGTCTTTAGTGTAGTAACCTACCGACACATAACTTGTTTCTGCAAAGTACCATTCAGCCGATACATCAATATTGTCTGATTCAAGCGGCACTAAACCAGGGTTACCCGTTGACGCTGTAGCCGGTGAAGAACCCGCTAAAAGAGTAGGGGCACCCGGTACACCAACAGTCGCTGCTGAACTTAAGTTGTCGTAAGTTGGGCGAGCAATTGTAGTGCTATAAGAAAAACGCGCTTTTACGTTTTCGATTACTTCTATGTCAAAGTCAAAGCTTGGTAAAAAGTGATCGTAGCTAGATTTAAGCGTGAAATCTTCTTTATCTGAGCCAAAGCGAACGTTAAAGTCGTTATTACCTTCCCATGCTACTGCGTTAGGTAAGTCGATATTAGCCGTTGAGGTAATGTCGGTAGACTCTTGGCGTGCGCCAATAACAATGTTGTATGGCATATCGCCAATGTAGCCGTTGTAAGTAAATTGCACAAACGCTGCGGTTATGTCTTCTTCAATGGTGCGGTTAGTTGCAAATGCGCCATCGGCTGCAAAGTTAAAGCCGTATTCTTCACCTGCCCAGTAACCAATTTGCGATGCGCTGCCGGTATAGCCTTGGTTGTACGAACCTGATGTATCGTAGTCGTCAAACTCAGCTAAAAAGTTTGTTGGGTTAAGATAGCCATCAGGTAGTTCGCCTGGGTTTTCTATACCCCAGTTACCCATTGTATTACGTGTAAGTGATTGCAGTGAATGGCTTTCCATAGATCGAGACTCTATACCAAAGTCAATTGCGCCGTTTTCAATTTCGTATTTGCCATGGATTCTAAATTCTGTGATTTCAGACTCTTGGCGAGCAAAGTTAGAATCTAAAATAGACGTACCCACATCAGAGGCATCTAACGTGTTATTACAATTTAGGTTGTCTCGGCGGCAATCATCAAAATCGATACTCATTGATGGCAGTTCGCGGCTAAAATCAACTTCTTGTGCGTTAACTACGTTTGCGCCCAAGCCTGCGTTTACCCAGCTGCCGTAAGGTGCATCTGGTTTGCTAGTGGCTTTTGAATTGTGCGCATCAAACATAAAGCTCAATTCTGAATTAAAATAGTACTCAACGTTTAAGCCAATTGAGTCGTTTTGATTAACTTGGTTTAGCTCTTGAAACGCTAAGCCTAAATCGCGTGTTTGCTGATCGCGACGTTCTTCTCGGTAATAAATAGGGGTTTTTACTGTGTTATCGTCAAACGTTAGCGCGCTTTTGTAGTTATCCATCCATATTGATTGCTCAGCACGGGCTTCGAATAAATCTTGCTTAGAATATGTGTAATCAAGCGTGGCTGTTAAATCGTCAATTGGGCTGTATTGCAGCGTTAATTGCGCGTTTGTACGCGTACGTTCTCTGTCGGCAATGGTGTAGCGCAAATCTGATGGCATTGAATAAAGTTGACCAACAGCGGGTGCATTAGTTAAAACAATATCGTCTGCTGCTTGTGGGATTGTGCCGTCAAAAGCAGATGTATTCCATTGATTTACAAACGCACCTGTTGATGAGCTATCGCGCTGTTGCATGCTTGCAGTTAACGAGGCGCCAAATTTAGCTTCGCTGTCGGTCCAGCTAATTAAGCCCGAAAGCTCTGGTGTTATGTCATCACCAACGCGGTTTGTTGAGTCGTGTAATGCTTTTACGCCAATGCTTGAAACAAAGCCTGGGTTATCAAGTGGGCGAGCGGTATTAATATTAATTGTTGCGCCAATACCACCTGATGCAATACTTGCTTTACCCGTTTTATATACTTCAACCGATTTAACGCTATCAGATGCTAAGTTTGCAAAATCAAAAGCACGAGAACTGGGTGTACCGCCGCCTGAAGGCAATGAAGCTGCCGGCATAGTACGTCCGTTTAGGGTTACCATATTGTAATCGGGGCCAAAACCGCGAACTGTTACTTTAGAGCCTTCACCATTTGAGCGATCAATCGATACACCCGTAATACGCTGTAGCGACTCTGCTAAGTTGGTATCTGGAAATTTGCCAATATCTTCAGCTGATATAGCATCTACAACGCCTGCGGCGTCGCGTTTTAAACGAGTCGACTCTTTAATACTACTTTTAAAACCAGTAACTTGAATTACTTCAACATCTGTATTTGCTTCTTGTGCATATACAGGTAAAGAGATTGATGCGCCTAAAATCAGAGATAGGCTGGTTGCTATCTTTGTTTTTCTTACAATATAGTTAGACATTCGGTTTCCCTCGCGCTTTTATCATTATTATTAACAGCTTGTATGGGCTGTTATTGTGTAGTTGTAAACATTGTCAAATGTGTGGGAGCGCTTCCAGAAATATGTAATTAAGTGATTTTGTGGAAGCGCTTCCAGAAATGCTAGTTTAAATTTTAAATAGGGTCAACTTTTGTTTTAATAAAATGAGACTAAATTGTTCTTAAAATGTGTTTTTTTAGATTTAAATCATAAATTACAGTTGGTTATGAAAAAGTATTCAAAAGCAGTGCTGTAACAACATTTTATTATAAGAAACCTGATTACTGATTCATTTAGTTATTTAAACACTTTATGGTGTTTTAACATCAGTTTTTGCTACAGACTAAAATTAATAGGTAGAGCGTTGGTGACTAAACCTAGGCACCTTTGCTGAAAATTTACACATTATTAAATGTGAAATTTTTAGGCACCTAAAACAGAGGGTGTCTCATTTTATAAATTGGTCATTAAAAAAACAGAGATTGTTTAAAAAATCGTTAATTAAATCACTAAAAAGTA
>NZ_PJBR01000098.1:0-15863 GCF_002863625.1 Pseudoalteromonas sp. MelDa3
AGTTAATATTTACAGGTAAAAAAAATTACGCTACATACATGATTTTTATTCACTCTACAATGTAGGTATAGACACGTAGACTTAATTTCAATTCTCATACTTTATTGTTATTTATGCTGCTTAAACTCATAATTGCACCTTTGCTTATTTTACTAATAACATTCGCCCAAAAACGCTTTGGTAGTTTTGTTAGCGGCATAATTCCTGGCTTGCCTATTACCTCTGGGCCTATTTCTTATTTTATAGCATTAGAGCAAGGTAAATTATTTGCAGCTAACTCAGCGGTGGCCTCTCTTTATGGTATGAGCGGTATAGGCTTATTTTGTTTTAGTTACTTGGTTGTATCACGAAGATTTGGAATGCTTAAATCGCTTTTTACAGCGTTGAGTATTTGGTGCGTATTTAGCGTTATTACTTTATTTTTACCAGTGAATATTATTGTGGCGAGTGTGGTTTCGCTTTGTATTTTACTCGGTTTAACTATTATCTCTACAAAGCTAAATATATCAGTTGATGCAAAACCATTAAATGCCCGCTGGGAGCTTCCGGTAAAAATGATATTAGTGACGAGCTTTATCGTGCTTGTTACGTTTATATCGCAGCATATAGGGTCTGCATGGAGCGGGTTAATATCTACCTTTCCGGTTATTTTAGCGGTAATGGGCAGTGTTGCCCATTTTAGTGACAAACAAGCCTCAACGTTTAAAATTCTTAATGGCGGTATTATTGGTTCATTAGGTGGATGTGTATTTTTTGCGGTGATTGCGTTTATGTCAAAACATAACTTTATGATTTGGCAGGTGTACGCAACAGCTGCCACTTTCTCAACGTTATTTACTATTATTTTTAGCCAATTTATTAATCGCCAATTTACCAAGCAAGCTATGCTAAGCACCAAAAAAGCAGTGCTTAAGATTGACTAGCTCGGTTAATTTACATCTCTAAAACTATTACCTAGTTATGTAGTTGAATTAACATTTCACTGGGGGTTTTATTAAAGTGGCGTTTAAATTCGCGGCTAAATTGCGATGGACTGGTATAGCCAACCTTTAATGCGGCTTCGTTGGCTTTGCTTCCACTACTGGTTATAAGCTCTTTAGCCTTAGCTAAGCGTACTTTTTTTAAATACTGCAAAGGTGACTCAAATGTTACTTGCCTAAAAGCACGATGGAACGACGATACGCTCATGTTTACATCTTCAGCCAACCCCTCAACTGTAATTTGATTGGCATAACTACTGTGCATAGTTGAGAGCGTACGGGCGATACGCGCATAATGCCCATCATGCATAGCAAGCCCTATTAAAGTATGTCCTTGTGGACCACAAAGTACACGATATACCAATTCTTTTACTATATCTTCGCCAAAAACGTCAGCCTCAATGGAGTTATTAAGCACGCTAAGTAAACGGTGGGTTACTTGCTCCATTGCGCCATCTATTTTAGCCGATTGAACGCCACTCATTTGCCCAGTGGTGAATGGCTTATGTGTACCAATTTGGTTTACTAATTTATGTAACATTACCGGGTTTATATCTATAACAATCCCCATAACAGGCAGGTTGTTATCGGTAAAAGCTTCGCATTCAAGTGGCACAGGTACACCTAAAACAAGGTAGTCGCCTTCACCATATTTTATTTGATGATCAGGAAAATGAATTATCTTATGTCCTTGCCCAACAATAATAATACCTGAGTTATATATAAGTGGTTGGCGCGGCGAGCTTTTACTTGCACGATGAAAATACACACCTGGAATAATGGTTTCCATGTTGCCTTCAAAGTTAAGTAAATTATTGTGCTCTGCAAATTTTTGCATCATGTTGGCTATTGAGGACATTAAAACTTCTACTATCGTACGAATTTTGCGTAAAATATCAACCCTGACAGTTTTAGGCAAGCTTTTGCGAGTTATTGGGCTTTTTTTATGTTTATTTTGCCATTAATATGCACTCATTGAAGTTTAGCTTAGTTAGTAACTAAGCATTATATTTAGTATTTAACCGTCACCTAGGAGCAAAATAATGAAATTTAGCTACGTAAACCCAACACTTATCCAGTTCGGCCAAGAACAAATTGCCTCACTAACTGATTTGATCGCAAAGGATCAAAAAGTACTTGTAGTGTACGGCGGCGGTTCAATTAAAAAGAACGGCGTGTACGACCAAGTTGCAGCAGCACTTGAAGGCTTTGACTGGGTTGAATTTTCGGGTGTAGGCGCTAACCCAACTATAGAAGTACTAGACCAAGCAGTAAAAATTTGTAAAGAACAAGGTATCGACTTTGTACTAGGTGTAGGCGGCGGTTCAGTAATCGACGGCGTTAAATACATTGCAGCATCTGCAGTTTATGATGGAGAAGGTTGGGATATTCCTACTGGTAAGCACACTATTACTAGCGCATTACCAATTGGTGCAATATTAACATTGCCTGCAACGGGTTCAGAGTCTAACCAAAACTCAGTTGTGAGCAAAGAAGCAACAAAGCAAAAACTACCGTTTGCATCACCAGAAGTACTTCCTAAATTTGCGATTATGGACCCTGATGTAATGAAAACATTACCACAGCGCCAACTTGTGAATGGATTAGTAGATGCATGGGTACATACCTGTGAGCAGTACCTAACATTCCCTGAAACAGCATTGGTTCAAGAAGGTTACGCAGAGGCACTTTTAAGAACGCTTAAAACACTGGGCGATAACTTTGAAAACCAAGACGATGCATGGCGTGCAAACCTTATGTGGGCAGCTAACCAAGCACTTAATGGTTTAATTGGTTCTGGTGTATCGCAAGATTGGGCAACACACATGATTGGCCACGAGCTTACAGCTGCTTACGGCGTTGATCATGCTCGTTCACTTGCTATTGTTCAGCCTTCTTTACTACGCAACCAATTTGCAGTTAAAAAAGCAAAGCTTGAGCAAATGGGTAAAAACGTATTTGGTCTTGAGCAATCTGACGATTTAGCTGAGAAAACAATTTTAGCAATCGAAGCGTTTTACCACAGCCTTGACGTAGCGACCCAGCTTACTGAGCATGGCGATGATAAAGCCGCTGCTATTGACAATATTATTGGCAAACTTGAAGCACACGGCATGCTGGCACTTGGTGAAAACCAAGCTATTACGCTTAAAGAAAGCCGCGAAATTTTAGAGCAAGCAGTTGCTTAATTTTGCTTAACTAAATGTTTATTTTAGTAAAACAAAAGCCGCTAACGTTTAAGTTAGCGGCTTTTTTGTGAGCTTAAAATATTATTTAGCTTTTAACCGAAAAGGTAAGTGAATAGCTGTATTGTTTTTGCTCAAGTAAATATTCTTTATGGGTACTTGGGCTCCACGAATCATCGCCACCTACACCCATATGCTGATGATCAATGTGTACATGTACGCAATCATCAGCAATTAGTTCGTTAGTGTGTTTTGCTTGCGTTAGCGTACTTTGCGAATACTCGCTGGCTGCAAACAAAAACGCGCCAGTTACGGTTAAGTTATTAATACTCAGCAATTGGCAATCGCTACGCAGGCCATTATCAGTTGGGAATATATACGGTGTATGTAGCTCATTTAAGCTCAAGCTGTAATAACCTAAACGTGCTGCGGCTTTGCGATCTGGGTAGTTTTCAAAAGGCCCTAAACCTAGCCAGTTTATTTTTCTATCGCTTTGCTTGTTAAGCGTTGTACTTAGCCCTATACGCGGCATTGGCGGCAGAGTGTCGTTTAAGTGCACGTCAATGTTTAAGCTAATATTGCCGGTATTATTTAGTGTATATAGCCACTGTGTTTGAGCCTGTAGCACGCCATTAAATTCGTAATTAAATACACAAGTAATACGTACATCAACGCTTGATTGCACTGCGTGAATTGAGCTGCATGTGCGCTGCCATTGCCCTATACCTGCACGTAACCAACGAGCCTCCCATGCATTGGGGTCTAGGTTGTCTACTTCGCTTACACCAATGTCGTTATCAAGTGGGGCACGATAAAAGTTATCAACCAATGGGCTACTAATAACCTGAGTATCGTTTTGTAACCACTGCTCTATAAGCCCTGATTGTTGATTAAAAATCAGTTTAAATTTATCGTTTTCAATACTTAGTTGAGAGTCGGTTTCGCTAACACTTATAGCGTTTTGCTCAGATGATGATGCAAATGACTTACTGCTTAAATTATTACTATTTATAAGCTTAAACTGCGCCGTATCCATAACGTGATTAGTGTTTGCAAAGTGCGAGTCGTTAATTAGTGCTACATCTAAATTAAGGTAATATTGTGCACCTTGCTCAAACGCTGTTTTAGTTTTAATAGTTAACGTGTGTGTACTTTGCGGAGCAATATTAAGTACATGCTCGCCTTGCTCAACACAGATGCCATTTTGCATTAGTTGCCAAATAAGCTTTTCGTTATCGGTATGTCTAAATACGTAATCGCTAAATACATCAATGGTGTATTGATCTTTAGTTTGCTCGCGCAGCGTAAATTGTAAATGTTGCTGGCTGTATTTAGCTTCAAACAGGCTAGGGTGCGGTGTTCGGTCTGGGAACAATAAGCCGTTTATACAAAATTGACGGTCATTTAGTTCATCACCAAAGTCGCCGCCGTAAGCCCAATAATGCTTGCCGTTTTCGTCTGTTTTAGATAAACCTTGATCTACCCAATCCCAAATAAAGCCGCCTTGTAGGCGTGGGTATTCTCTAAATGCTTGCCAGTAATCGTCAAAGCTACCTAGGCTGTTACCCATTGCATGGGCGTATTCACATAAAATAAGTGGGCGAGTTTCACCCGGTAGGCTCAACCATTTTTTAATAGAGTATTTAGGTACCGCATCGTCTTTAATATCGGTATCTACACGGGCGTACATTGGACAAATAATGTCGGTAGCCGTTGTATTTGCGCCGCCGCCTTCGTATTGCACTGGGCGAGAGGGGTCAAAGCTTTTTGACCAGCCGTACATAGCATCATGATTTGCGCCGTGTCCGCATTCGTTTCCTAGTGACCAAATAATAATTGAGGTGTGGTTTTTATCGCGCTCAACCATTTGTGTATAACGCGACATAAATGCACCAGCCCACTGCGGATCGCTAGCTAAACGCCCCATAGGAAACATGCCGTGGGTTTCTATGTTTGCTTCATCAACTACGTATAAACCTAGCTCGTCACATAGTTCGTAAAAACGAGGGTGGTTAGGGTAGTGAGCAGTACGCACGGCATTAAAGTTATTTTGCTTCATCAGCTTAATATCTTCAATCATATCGGCGGTAGTAACTGTATGGCCGTTTTCTGGGTGGTGTTCGTGGCGGTTAACACCGCGAATAAGTAGCGGTTTGCCGTTTAAGCAAAGCTGCCCGTTAATCATTTCTACTTTTCTAAAGCCAATGTTATAAGCTTCAACGTCGATGGTATTGCCTTGATCATCAAGCAGACTCACAACGCAGCGGTATAAGTATGGGGTTTCGGCGGTCCATTTTTTAGGGCTTTGTATATCAATTGTTTGAAATACAACATCGCTCCAGCCACCTTTTTCATCAACACGTTTATTGTTAGTACTTTGAATTTGTGGCTCACATAGCGCCTGTTCGCCATCAAAAACTTGCACTGCTATTTGATAGTTATTTGGCGCATTAATCGCCGTTTTTATATGTAGCGTTGCATCGCGATAGCAAGCGTCTAAATCGGGGGTTATAAACACATCACGTATTTGGTTTTGTGGTTTTGTAAGTAAGTTAACATCGCGAAAAATACCGCTTAGCCACCACATGTCCTGATCTTCTAAATAACTGCCATCGCTCCAACGAATAACCATAACGGCAATGCGGTTAGTGCCTGCAACTAACAGTTCGCTTAAATCAAACTCGCTCGGTAAACGGCTATCTTGTGAATAACCCACCCACTGTCCGTTACACCACAGGTGAAACGCCGAGTTAACGCCTTCAAAAATAATATGATTACGCTGAGTTAGCTGACTTTCGCTTATATTAAATTCAGTGCGGTAACAGCCTGTAGGGTTGTCGCTTGGTACAAAAGGCGGGTTAACTGCAAATGGGTACTTAACATTACAGTAAATAGGTTTATCAAAGCCGTGTAATTGCCAGTTAGAAGGCACTGTAATACTTTGCCAGTTGCTGTTTAGTGTTTCACTTAGCAACGATTCATCAACTGCTTCGGGTTTATCAAATAATTTAAAGTCCCACTGACCGTTTAAACTTTGTTTTTGCGATTGCGTGTTAGTACGGGCATGGTCAACGCTTTTAAATCCATTGAGTGGGCTGTGCGCTTTTACTTGATTAACTTGTACTGAAATTGGGTTTTCCCAATCTCGGCGATTAATTATGTGCTGTAAAGAGGTCATGTTTATCCTATTGCATAAGCGGGCAATTATAATGCGCTAAATATAGCTAAAAATAATCGCAGGGGTTATGCTTAAAGCTCTCCTTTATTTGTCCAAAACTATCATTGTAATTATGCGCTATAACATTAAAGACATACTCGATATTGGTCCGCGTTGTATAGAACGCTTTATTGATTCACAAACGCTCGCGCAAATGCCAAACCTTGAAATAGCACTTGCGGGTTGCTCAAACCTATCGGGTCGTTATTGCGTAGCACGCTCAGCACCGCTAGAACATACACTTTTTTATACGCTTGCAGGGCAGGGTAAATTAACAACACAAAATGAGCAGTACACACTTAATGCCAATACACTTATTGTGCTACCAGCAAAGCAAAGCTTTGAAGTGAAAATTGATGCTGAACATTGGGATGTTATTTGGTTAAACCTTGCAAATACTAAACGTTGGCAGCATTTAAACTTAGCGCAAGCACTGGTACTAACCGAGCAAAAACTTGAACCGTTACACCTTGCTATGGAGCTTTTATACAGCGAGCCCAATGCTAATTTACGCGAAAGCGTAACGCCTATTTTAAGTCATTACTTAAATGCTACGCTGCAAAATAACTCACAGGGTGCGGCGCATAACCGTTTAATTAGTTTGTTTGAAGAGGTAGACAAGCGCTTGCAGTTTGATTGGACAATAGAGGCAATGTGCGAAAATGTGCATTACTCATCGCCGCATTTACATCGTTTATGCCAAGCGCAATTTGGTAAAAGCCCAATACAACAACTTATTTATTTACGCATTGAGCGAGCTAAAAACTTATTGTTAAACACGGCTTGGCCAATTTCGCATGTGGCAAGTTATGTGGGGTACTCTAATATTTTTAATTTTTCCAAACGTTTTAAGAAGTCGGTAGGTGTGTCGCCAAGCGAATTTAGAAAATAACGTTAGCGGCTCTCTACATTTGAATAAATTTAAGGTATTGTGCGATTTCTTAAATTGCATTTTAGAGTTTTAGGTAGGTAATGCGCTCAAACCGTTTTTTAATAGTGATATTATTAGTGCTTGTACATAGCTTTATTAGCTGTGATGGTGCTGCGTATCATTTGCAAGAAGACGTTGATCACGTAACCAGTTCGTTATCGCAAGGCGACTCCACAGCCGATGATAACCAAAGCGATAAGACATCAACTACCGAGATTCATGCCCACCAACATTGCCATTGTGGCTACAACAGCACCTCTAGCCATTCAATAAGTCCAGAGCAAAGTAAAGCAACTTCGCCTGCGTGCTATAACGGGTTAAATTACCCGCCAGATGTACCGCCACCCAATTCACTTAGTTAGTTTTTAATTTTAAATACTTTGTAAAAAACTACCTGCGCTTGTGTGCTATTAGGCTAGTTATTTACATATTTAGGTTGCTTTATCGCGCTTATTTTTAAAATAGGCGTAGTGATTAAGTTAACTCTGTTTGTTAAAAAACGGACACGCTATATGAATAAAAAACCAATTATGCTGGTGGCGCTAATGTGCGCGCTACCTGCTTTTAGTACTTTGGCGAATGTTAAAACATTAACCCTTAAGCAGGCACTGAGTAATACCGAACAACAAAATCTGGTATTAAAACGCTACCCTTATCATCAAAAAATATTAACTGCGCTTAAATCTCAAGCTGCTCTTTCGCCTAATCCTGTATTGAATGTTGAAGCTGAAAACTTACTGGGCACAAACAAGGCGCGTGGCATTCAAGGCGCTGAAATAACGCTCGGGCTTAGCCAACTAATAGAGCTGGGCGATAAGCGCCAAAGCCGTATTAATTACGCAACCGCCAATATTAAAGCCCAAGCAATACAGTATCAAAATACCCGTTTAGCCTTATTAGCAACCACTGCTGAGCGATACTATCAAGGGCTTAAATTTCAAACATTATTAAGTTTAAACAACGAGCGTAAACAGGTAGTTACCCAAGCGCTTAAAGCTATTGAACAAAGAGCTAATGCGGGGGCAGCGTCGCAAGCCGATGTAACGCGCATGCGTTATGCACTTAGCCAAGTAGAGCTTGATAAAGCCATGC
The DNA here is from genome assembly GCF_002863625.1 of Pseudoalteromonas sp. MelDa3. NCBI lineage: Bacteria > Pseudomonadati > Pseudomonadota > Gammaproteobacteria > Alteromonadales > Pseudoalteromonadaceae > Pseudoalteromonas > Pseudoalteromonas sp. MelDa3. The sequence goes on from NZ_PJBR01000098.1 coordinate 8,407, forward strand.
TTAATAGTGAATTTGAGCGAGCAAGTTTATCGCTTAACGAGCTGTGGAGTGAGGAGCAACCCTACGATACTTTTGCTGGCAATATTAATGTAATTACTGCGCTTAAATCAGCGCAAGCACTTTTAGATGCGGTTAACCAAGCCCCTGAATTTGCATTATTACAACAGCAATATTTACAGCAAACAGCTAATTTAACACTGCAAAAAGCAAACGGACAAAGCGATATTAATGTAGGGGGAGGCGTGCGCTATAACCAACAAAGCGACTCCAGCTCATTAGTGTTTTCGTTTTCTATGCCACTGCAATTAAGTAATTCAAATAGCGGAAATATTGCAGCTGCAAATAGTCAGCTCATGCTTTTAAATGAGCAGCAAGGGCAATTGCGCATCCAGCTACGCCAGCAAGTACGTACTTTGTACGCTTATTATCAAGGTCGAGCTAATCAGGCAAAGCTATTATCTGATCAAATTATTCCTCAGGCACAAACATTGATCGAGCAAAGCTTAAAAAGTTATCAACGCGGACAAATATCGGTGTTGCAATTGCTTGATGCTCAACAAGCACTTTTTGATTCTAAACGCACACTTATTACCACTCACGCAGAGCTGTACCAAGTGCTACTTACTCTTGAGCGTTTAACAGGCCAATCTTTAATTGAGACTCATCAATCATGAATAAAAATATAATCGCATTATTAGTATCACTTTCGTTTGCCAGCAGCTTTGTAAGCACAGGTGTATTTGCCTCTGCTGAGCATGGCGAGTCAGGTCATAAAGAAACAGAGCAACACGAGAAAAAACAAGGTCCACACGGCGGCTTTTTATTAACTGACCCTAAATTAACACTTGAGCTTAAATTGCAAGAATTTGCAGGTAATGTTGAGCTACGTGTATACGGCTATAAACAAAATAAGCCAATTAATATAAACGACTTAAACATAACAATGAGTTTAAAACGTTTAGTTGAAGGGTCGCAAAATATACAGTTTACAGCTGAGGGCGACTACCTTGTGAGCACGCAATCAATTAACGAACCGCATTCGTTTGCACTTACCGTTACTGCTAATTATAACGGTGAGAGTATTAGCTATGAGTACGATCAACACGAAGGCCGTACCACACTAACAGAGCGAGCTATTGAGCGCGCAGGTATTAAAACCGAGATAGCGCAAAGTGGTGAAGTAGATATTACCGATACGCTTTTTGGCGTTATTGCCCCAACGCAGCACGGCACGGTAGAAGTAATGGCGCCGTATGCCGGATTGATCAGTGATATTTTTGTAAGCATTGGTCAAAACGTTAAAAAAGGCGAAGTACTTGCCAGCGTAACCAACCGTGAAACACTGCAAAATTACCCCATTAAAAGTCCAATTAGCGGTGTTGTAACCGAGCAATACTTAAAGCGTGGCGAGCTTGCAAGCACCAGCGCACTTATGCAGGTAGTTAACCTTGATAAAGTGTGGGTTGAGCTGTCGGCTTTTCCTGAAAACATTGAAAAACTAGCCATTGGTCAAAACGCTAAGGTATACGACTTACATCATCATTTAAATACGCAAGGCAAAGTGTTTTTTATAGCCCCAATGATGACAGGCGGGCACATAGCGCGTGCCCGTATAGAGCTTAATAACCCAGACGGGCATTGGCGCCCAGGCATGCATATAAATAGCGATGTAAGTGTGGCTAAAATAAATGCCAGCGTGCGTGTAAAGCCACAAGCTATTCAAGAGTTTAACGGTCAACCCAGTGTGTTTGTTCGTAAAAATAATGTATTTGAAGTACGGCCCGTTACCTTAGGTGCAAAAAATAGTGAGTGGGTAGAAGTACTTACAGGCTTAAACGCGGGTAGCGAATACGTAACAGACAATAGTTATGTCATTAAAGCTGATATTTTAAAAAGCGGCGCAAGCCACGCTCACTAGGAGGCACCATGATTAATTGGATAGTTTCTTTTGCGGTTAAACGCCGCATGCTGGTGCTTGCGCTTACATTTTTATTTGCTGGATTTGGTGTATACAACATTCAAAATTTAGCAGTAGACGCAGTACCCGATATAACAAACGTACAAGTGCAAATTAATACCAAAGCGCAGGGCTTTACGCCATTAGAGGTAGAGCAACGCATTACCTATTTGGTAGAAACCGCCATGGCGGGCATACCTAAGCTTGACTACACCCGTTCGCTTTCGCGTTATGGGCTTTCACAAGTAACGGTTATTTTTAATGAAGGCACCGATATTTATTGGGCGCGTCAGCAAATTGGTGAGCGTATTCAAAGTATTCGCTCCGACTTACCTAATAACGTAGAGCCAAACTTGGGTCCTATTGCCAGTGGTTTAGGCGAAATATTTACTTACAGTGTGCACGCCGCGCCTAATGCGTTAAAAGAAGATGGCACCGCCTACAACGCCGAAGACTTACGTACTTTGCAAGATTGGGTTATTCGTCCGCAGCTTTTAAAAGTAAAAGGCGTAACCGAAATAAACAGCCAAGGTGGTTTTGAGCGCCAATACCAAGTAGCGCCAGTACCCGAAAAACTCATTGCCTATAAGCTTACTATTAGCGATGTAATTAGTGCACTTGAGGTTAATAACAGTAACCGAGGCGCAGGCTATATTGAGCGTTTTGATGGGCAATATTTAGTACGCTCGCCAGGGCAGTTAAAAACCATTGATGACATAGCCAATACCGTTATAGCTAAGCGCGACGATGCACCTGTACGCATTAAAGATGTGGCTAACGTGCTTTTAGGCAAAGAGCTTAGAACCGGCGCGGCCACTTATAACGGCGAAGAAACCGTGCTCGGCACCGCCATGATGCTAATTGGCGAAAACAGCCGCGTAGTGGCAAAAGCTATGGCTGATAAGTTAATTGATGTGCAAAAAAGCTTACCCGCTGGCGTTATTGTTGAGGCAGTTTACGACCGTACTACTCTTGTTGATAAAACCATAGCAACCGTGCAAACCAACTTATTTGAAGGTGCCATTTTAGTGATAGTAATTTTGCTATTACTGCTGGGTAATGTAACGGGCGCGCTTATTACGGCAATGGTTATTCCGTTGAGTATGTTGTTTGCCGTTACAGGTATGGTAGGTAATCGCGTATCGGGTAACCTAATGAGCCTAGGCGCAATCGACTTTGGTTTAATTGTTGATGGTGCTGTAATTGTAGTTGAAAACTGCCTGCGCCAACTCGGTGTAGCTCAGCATAAACATGGCAGGCTACTTACTTTAAACGAGCGTTTAAATGTAGTGACCGCAGCCACCAAAGAAGTATTTACACCGGCTGTATTTGGTATTGTTATTATTATGCTGGTTTACTTACCTTTATTTGCACTAAGCGGCGTTGAAGGCAAAATGTTTCAGCCAATGGCGTTTACTGTAGTTGCGGCGTTAATTGGCGCGCTTATATTTGGCGTTACCTTTGTACCGGCTGCTATTGCAGTGTTTGTTCGCGGTAAGGTTGATGAAACCGAAAATGCAGTCATGCGCGGCGTTAAAAAAGTGTATAAGCCATTACTTGGTATATCGCTTAAATTACCGTGGCTGATGGTGGGTATTGCCACGGCATTAGTATTGGTGCTTGGTTTTAAAGTTAAAAACATGGGCGCAGAATTTTTACCGAAACTTGATGAAGGCGATATTGCCATGCACGCGCTGCGCATTACTGGCACCGGTATTGAGCAATCTGTGCAAATGCAAAAAGAGCTTGAGCAAGCCATATTAGATCAGCCTGAGGTTGCTAACGTATTTTCAAAAATTGGTACTGCCGATGTAGCAAGCGATCCTATGCCGCCCAATGTTGCCGATACTTTTTTAATACTCAAACCGCAAGATGAGTGGCCTAATCCAGCACTTACTAAAGCAGAATTGGTTCAGCAAATTCGTACCCGTGTTAACGATGTCCCTGGTAATAATTACGAATTTACACAACCAATAGAAATGCGCTTTAACGAGTTAATTGCTGGCGTGCGCGCCGATGTGGCACTGCGTATTTATGGTGACGACTTAAGCGTACTTAAAGAGTTTGGCGAAAAAGCCACAGGGCTAATGCGTAATATTGCAGGCGCTACCGATGTACGTTTGGAGCAAATGGAAGGATTGCCAACACTTTCGGTAACACCAATGCGCGACCACATGGCGTTATTGGGTTTAAGCGTAAACGATATTCAACAGACACTTGCCGCCGCTGTTGGTGGTGTGCAAACCGGACTAATTTACGAAGGCGATAAACGCTTTTCGTTATTAGTGCGCCTTGATAAGCGTTGGTCTAGCGATGTATCAGCACTTGCTCGTTTGCCAGTTGCTTTACCTAAAGATAGTAACCCAGAACTTGCATTTGTACCGCTTGGCGAAGTAGCAACAATCAGCATTGAAAAAGGGCCTAATCAAATAAACCGCGAAAGTGGTAAGCGCAATGTAGTAGTAACTGCCAATGTAGAGGGGCGCGATTTAGCAAGCTTTGTAAGTGATGCGCAAGCGAGCATGAATGAATCACTTAATTTACCAAGTGGCTATTGGCTTGAATACGGCGGCACGTTTGAGCAGCTACAATCTGCAAGTAAGCGATTGTCGTTGGTTGTACCGGTCACTTTACTGCTTATATTTGGCTTACTGTACAGCGCCTTTGGATCGCTTCGTGATTCATTGATTATATTTAGTGGTGTGCCACTGGCATTAACGGGTGGTGTGCTTGCGTTATTGCTGCGCGATATGCCGCTTTCAATATCAGCAGGTGTCGGCTTTATTGCCTTAAGCGGTGTCGCGGTATTAAACGGCGTGGTTATGCTGTCGTTTATTAAGCAATTACGAAGCGATGGTTTAAGCTTGTTTGATGCAATTCACAGCGGTGCATTACAGCGCCTGCGCCCAGTATTGATGACTGCGCTTGTGGCAAGTTTAGGCTTTATACCTATGGCGCTTAATTCGGGCACGGGTTCTGAAATGCAAAAACCTCTCGCCACAGTAGTGGTTGGCGGGATTATTTCATCAACATTACTAACACTGTTAATTTTGCCCGCGCTTTATAAGTTAGTACATTCTAAATTTACTAAAAAAGCAGAAGCTGAATTAGCTTAAATATTAGCTATTGATAATGTAATAAAAAAAGCAGCTGTACTTACAGCTGCTTTTTTATTTGGGTATTATTTAGCAAAAATACTACATTAATTATATTGAAACAGATTATCCCAACGCTCATCTAATATCGTTTTTGCGTGTTCTAAATTTATTGCGCTATACACATCACTAGTGCACGTTACCAAACGCATACGTACCAGCTTTTCAAGTGCGTCGCTAATTTCAAAATCAAGATCGCACTGGTATTTGCTTTTAAACCAATGCTCTATTTGTTCATCAAGCGTTTGGGCGGTTAAGCCGCATTCTGATTTTAGTAAAAAGGTATACGCAAGCAGGGCTTCTTTTATGTCTTCTTCTTCGGCAGCGTCAATAAGCGTGTGAAAAACACCCGCGTTATTATCAAGGTTTTTAAAGTAGAGGTTATCGCTAAGCGCTTTCATAAATTTAATTTTACGGTTTTTAAACTTACTCCATTCTTTAAAAATAAAGCTGCCAAATACTCCCATGCCAATAGCAAAGGTAATAAAATGTTGTTGGGTCATTTCTACAGCTTCACTTCTAAAACCACCCCAAAAAGCAAACAGAGCAAGCAATAATACGATTGATGCGCCAAGTTTAGTTATAAGTACCACTGCACCGCCAACTAAAGCCGATGAGCCAATAATTGCTTTATCAATAGGGCGCATGCGTACTTCGCTATTAGGAAATAGCATTTCGAGATCGGCCTTTGGCACATTTTGAAACAGCTTTACTATGGTTGAGCTTGGCTCAAATCCCATTGGCGTTTTATTTTTAGCTTCAAAATAAGCGCTATCTTTAAAGCGAATAAACACGGCAACACGGTCGTAATTAGTAAAGTGCAGCGGCTTTTTACGAAGGCCCCAAAAGCTGGTAATAGTTTCAGTGAGTTGCGACTCGCCACGGCGATAAAAAACCACTTCTTCAAAGTCGTCAAATTCAACTTCAAGGCGCACCTTAAATAGTGACTCTTCGTTTAATGCATCTTGTAAGTCTTCATTGGTGATCACTTCAAAATTAGCGGCATTAAGCACCTTAGCAAAATCTTTAGCAAACTCATGTTGGCACTGCGCTTTTTGATCCGCCGATACTGGCGCTAACGATCGCGTGTCACTGTTGGGATCAAAAGGGGCGTAGTTGTTTTTAAGTGACTCAAGTGTTGAGTGGTAATCGTAATGAATAAGGCTTGCTAGTAAATCGCAAAATTGTTTAAACGATGTTTTTTGTGTACTGCTTTTAAGCTCTTCGCTACACATATCAACAATATCTTGCTTTCTAAAGGGAATAAAACGCGCACTTTGCATAAATTAATAACTACTGTGATAGGGAATCTAACTGCATGGGCACATAATAAAATATTATTATGGATATTACTAATTTGTTAATGCAGTAGGGCGTATTGATCATTGGTGGTTGAATTTGCAGCTGTGTGTTTGGTTTTTAGGCAAGGCAGAGCCTATGTAGTGTGGTTATTCCCCATAAATAAGGCGATAACGCAGCATAAATACCAAACATGCGCTGCCCTCTGGGTTCTTTCTAGGGACGATTAACTCTTTGTTGCTCGATTTTTACTTAGCCCACTAGGTTACAAACCTCGCGCCGCGATTTAATCGCCCCTAGATTGAACAAATTTCAATCCACAAAGATCAATACGCCCTAGGACCTGATAAATTTAGTACAGTGTTTTCAGCGTGTATTAACCTAAATGTGTAATTATTGGCTTATTGAATACTCTTGTTCTTACTGATAAGTGAAAAGGATTTACTATGGCCATTCAAAAAAAACTAAAAGAAAAAACGCGTAATTTTATTGACTCTAAGCATATGCTTAGCGGTATTACAGTGGCGTCGTTTTTAGAGTCAACCATAGTTCCTATTCCACTTGAGGCTGTATTAGTACCGCTAATGCAAGCTCGTCGTGAAAAGCTATGGCTTATAGCATTAATGGCGACCTTGGGCTGCATAGTGGGCGCATTGTTTGGTTATGCGTTGGGTTATTATTTATTTGATGCGGTTGGCGATTGGATTATTAATACGTTTTCGAGCCCTGAGCAATTTGAAAACGTTAAACAGCAAATGCAAGATCAAGGTTTTTGGTTTGTAATAACACTAGGCATAGTGCCTATTCCGTTTCAAATAGCGATGCTTGCAGCAGGCGCGACTAAGTACTCTATTTGGCTGTTTTTGTTGGCCTCAGGTATTGCGCGTTCTATTCGTTACTTTGGTCTGGCTATTATTGTTTATTATGCAGGTAATGAAGCTGAGCGAATCATTAGTAAACACAAAACTAAGGCAATGGTTTTAATAACGTTACTTGTGTTAGGGGTTTGGGGATTAAGCTTGGTGATTTAAGCTCATTATTAAAGG
>NZ_PJBR01000099.1:0-15406 GCF_002863625.1 Pseudoalteromonas sp. MelDa3
CCGAAAACAGATCAACCCTTTTTTTAAGAAAACTTGGAATAATGTGCTGTTCGCTGAGTATTTGAGCTAAACGCTCAAAAACACAACTAAACTACCATTATTAATAGGTTCATAGAGCTATTTGAAATGAAAGTTGTGGCAACTACTAACGGGTAGAGACACATTTCGATCATCGATGCGGAAAAAACAACCAATAGAGCAAGAGTCGTATTCCTATAATCATTTAAATTAATCAAAAGCTGAGAATTAAATTGATCAGCCTATGTTTAATAATAGTTTTACATATTTTAGGAGGAAGTTTACTTAGGCCGTAATGGTTAACTTTACTCTGAGGTTCTTAGTACCGGTATATTTATAAGAGTACGCACGTTATATCTTTTAATCAGCTGTATAAGTAGAAACTTCGTTAGGGATTGCTCTAATTGTAGCTCAATTCGCGGCGGTATTATTAATAGCTGTAAATCACAATATATAGTGGAAATGATCTTTAACTAGAATCTGATAGGCTATTTTGAATGAATGGTAAATAAAGAGTAATTAGGTAGAGCTATTAAAGCAGCTGTCAAAACAACTTATCAATTCAGAATCTATGAGTCATTGCCCATAATAGAAGGTAATTACTGGTTCATATAGTTTGACAAATTTTAGGCAAGAAAAAGCCGAGCATAGGCTCGGCTTTTAGGTTTCTTTAAGACTTACTCTGCAGACTGTGCGTCTTCTTGAACTGCTTCGCTAGTCGCTGGGCGACCAACTAGTTCAATATAAGCCATTGGTGCATTATCACCAGTACGGAAGCCACACTTAAGAATACGAGTGTAACCACCTGGACGATCCGCGTTACGTGGACCGATTTCACTGAATAATTTACCAACAACTTCATTATCACGCGTGCGAGCAAACGCTAAACGGCGATTTGCTACACTGTCAGTCTTAGCCAGTGTGATTAAAGGTTCAATTACACGACGTAACTCTTTCGCTTTAGGCAAAGTAGTTTTGATGATTTCATGTTTCACCAAAGAACCTGCCATATTGCTAAACATCGCTTTACGATGGCTACTGTTACGGTTTAATTGACGACCACTCTTACGATGGCGCATGACCCTATCCTTCTAACTAAACTAATATAGTGATTTAGATTATTCAGCTAAACTTGCAGGTGGCCAATTTTCTAGGCGCATGCCCAGAGAAAGTCCACGTGAAGCTAGCACGTCTTTAATTTCAGTTAGAGACTTCTTACCTAAATTAGGTGTTTTAAGAAGCTCAACTTCAGTGCGCTGAACTAAATCACCGATATATTGAATTTGCTCGGCTTTCAAACAATTTGCTGAGCGTACTGTTAATTCAAGGTCATCAACTGGACGAAGTAGAATAGGATCGAATTCTGGCTTCTCTTCTTTCTCTTCTGGCTCAGTTACATCACGTAAATCTACGAATGCATCTAATTGCTCAGCTAAGATAGTAGACGCACGGCGGATCGCTTCTTCTGGATCTAAAGTGCCGTTTGTTTCCATATCAATGATTAACTTGTCTAAATCTGTACGTTGCTCAACTCGAGCTGATTCAACCGAGTACGCAATACGTTCAACTGGGCTAAATGATGCATCAAGCAACAATCTACCAATTGGACGCTCATCGTCATCAGAGGATAAACGACTAGATGCCGGCACATAACCACGACCACGTTCAACACGAATACGCATGCTGATCTCGCTGTTATTTGTAGTTAAATTACAAATAACGTGATCTGGATTAGCAATTGTTACATCGCCATCGTGCTGAATATCAGCCGCAGTAACAGGGCCTACACCAGATTTAGTCAGGGTCAGAAAAACTTCATCTTTGCCTTCTAACGTTACTGCTAAACCTTTAAGGTTTAATAGTATTTCAATGATGTCTTCTTGAACGCCTTCTTTCGCGCTGTACTCATGTAATACACCGTCGATTTCAACTTCAGTTACTGCACATCCAGGCATAGATGAAAGTAATATACGGCGTAAAGCATTACCCAGAGTATGGCCAAAGCCACGCTCTAATGGTTCTAAAACTATTTTAGAACGCGTTGGGTTGATAGCGTCGATGTCGACTAACCTTGGTTTTAGAAATTCTGTAACAGAACCCTGCATTTTATCCTCTCTTAACTCTTAACTTTACTTAGAGTAAAGTTCGACGATTAGTTGTTCATTAATGTCCGCAGACAGGTCTGAACGCTCAGGTAGACGCTTAAAGCTGCCTTCCAATTTCTTACCGTCAACTTCAACCCAAGTCGGCTTTTCACGTTGCTCAGCCAACTCTAGAGCAGCGATGATACGTGCTTGTGTCTTAGACTTCTCACGGATTACAACAGTATCTTCTGGAGTAATTACGTATGAAGGAATGTTCACAACACGACCATTAACTAAAATCGCTTTATGGCTTACTAACTGACGTGCTTCTGCACGTGTGCTAGCAAAACCCATGCGATATACAACATTGTCTAAACGTTGCTCTAAAAGCTGTAACAAGTTTTCACCTGTATTACCTTTAAGGCGAGCAGCTTCTTTGTAGTAGTTACGGAATTGCTTTTCTAATACACCGTATATACGACGTACTTTTTGCTTTTCACGTAATTGTAAACCGTAATCAGATAAACGACCTTTACGGGCGCCGTGCTGACCAGGTGCAGTCTCAAGTTTACACTTAGAGTCGATAGCTCTTACGCCGCTCTTAAGGAACAGGTCAGTACCTTCACGACGACTCAGCTTGAGCTTAGGGCCCAAATATCTTGCCATGTTATTTCTCCTAACCTATTGTTAAACGCGACGTTTCTTCGGTGGACGACAACCATTATGTGGTATAGGCGTCACGTCAGTAATGTTGGTAATACGGTAACCAGCAGCATTCAAAGCACGTACAGCAGATTCACGACCTGGACCTGGACCTTTGATGAAAACTTCTAGATTTTTTAAACCGTATTCTTGAGCAGCAGTACCTGCACGCTCTGCAGCAACCTGAGCAGCAAATGGTGTAGATTTACGTGAACCACGGAAACCTGAACCACCGGCAGTAGCCCATGATAGTGCATTACCTTGACGGTCGGTAATCGTTACAATAGTGTTGTTGAAAGACGCATGAACATGAGCCATACCATCAGCAACTTGTTTTTTAACCTTTTTACGACGAATTGGTGTCTTAGCCATAATACTATCCCCTTATCGCTTAATAGGCTTACGAGGACCCTTGCGGGTGCGCGCGTTAGTCTTAGTTCTTTGACCACGTAGTGGTAAAGAGCGACGGTGACGTAGGCCACGATAACAACCAAGGTCCATAAGGCGCTTGATATTTAAAGTAACTTCACGACGAAGATCACCTTCAACAGTGTACTTGCCAACTGCATCACGCAGTACGTCAAGAATTTCGTCTGAAAGTTCACCGATTTTTGTGGTTTCGGCGATACCAGTCGCTACTAAGATAGCCTTAGAGCGAGTCTTACCTATGCCATAAATAGCTGTTAAACCAATAACTGCATGTTTATGATCAGGGACGTTAATGCCAGCAATACGGGCCACTAACACATCTCCTATATTCGAATTTGGTAATCATCTGTTTGAAAAGCCCGTAAGGATACTCAAACGAAGACCAAATTACTACTAAAAACACAGGCCGAGAAAACTCAGCCTGCACGCTGTTTACTTAACCTTGCCTTTGCTTATGCTTAGGCTCACTGCAAATTACGCGTACTACACCAGCACGTTTAATAACTTTACAGTTACGGCATATTTTCTTAACGGAAGCACGTACTTTCATTGCTCAACTCCGTAAACTGACCTTATCGACCGTAGCCTTTAAGGTTCGCTTTTTTCAGCACAGAATCATACTGATGAGACATCAGGTGAGTCTGTACTTGTGCCATAAAGTCCATGATCACTACAACGATAATCAAAACTGATGTACCGCCGAAGTAGAATGGCGTTTGCCACGCCATCGTCATGAATTCAGGCACCAGACAGATAAAGGTTATATACAAAGCACCTGCCAATGTCAGGCGTGTCATCACTTTATCAATGTATTTAGATGTCTGCTCACCTGGACGAATACCTGGGATAAATGCGCCAGATTTCTTAAGGTTATCTGCTGTTTCACGTGGGTTAAAAACCAACGCTGTGTAGAAAAAGCAGAAGAAGATAATAGCCGCAGCTAAAACAAGTGAGTACAACGGTTGACCTGGGGTCAGCGTAGTAGCAACAGCTTGTAATACATCAGCGACTGGACCTTCACCTTGGCCGAACCAGCTAGCAATTGTACCAGGGAACAGAATTATACTGCTAGCGAAGATTGGTGGAATAACACCCGCCATATTTACTTTTAGTGGTAAATGCGTGCTTTGAGCAGCAAATACTTGACGACCTTGTTGGCGTTTAGCGTAGTTAACAACAATACGACGTTGTCCACGTTCGAAAAACACTACAAGATAAGTAACAGCGAATACGATTACCGCAACCATCAACAGTACAAAAACATTCAAATCACCTTGGCGCGCCATTTCGACTGTCGAACCAATAGCAGACGGCAAGTTAGCTACAATACCAACAAATATTAGAACAGAGATACCGTTACCGATACCACGCTCTGTTATTTGTTCACCCAACCACATAAGGAACATAGTACCAGTTACTAAACTCACCACTGCGGTGAAATAGAAACCCATACCAGGGTTAACAACTAACCCCTCCATCATGCCCGGTAAGCTAGAAGCAATACCGATTGATTGAATAGTAGCTAGCACAAGCGTGCCATAGCGTGTGTACTGGCTAATTTTTTTACGCCCTTGCTCACCTTCTTTCTTAAGCTCTATAAACGGAGGATACATATGCGTTAATAGTTGCGTAATAATCGAAGCCGAGATATACGGCATAATACCCAGTGCTAACACTGAAGCTCGCTCAAGTGCACCACCACTGAACATGTTGAACATCTCAACAATGGTGCCCTTTTGTTGCTCGAAGAAATCGGCAAGTACAGCGGCGTCAATCCCAGGGATCGGCACAAATGAACCTAGACGGTAAATTATGATAGCACCCAATACGAAGAGTAATCGGCGCTTCAATTCCGAAAGTCCACCTTGTGCACTTTTTGTATCTTGACCTGGTTTAGCCATTAGTACTTCCTTAGTCTTCTACCTTGCCTCCGGCAGCTTCAATAGCTTCGCGAGCACCTTTAGAGGCTTTAAGGCCTTTAACGGTAACAGCGCGTGAAACTTCGCCAGATTTAACAACTTTAACGAAAAGAACGTTCTTTTTAACTAGACCAGCTGCTTGTAACGCGCTTAGGTCTACCACATCGCCTTCTACTTTAGCGATTTCAAAAAGGTTTATTTCTGCAGATACTAAAGATTTGCGAGAAGTAAAACCAAATTTAGGTAGACGACGTTGCATAGGCATTTGACCGCCTTCAAAACCAACGCGTACTTTGCCGCCAGAACGTGATTTTTGACCTTTGTGACCACGGCCGCCAGTCTTACCTAGACCAGAACCGATACCACGACCAACACGTTTTGGAGCAGTTTTTGAACCTGCAGCAGGTGAAAGTGTATTCAAATGCATCGAATTAACCCTCTACCTTAACCATGTAAGAAACCTTGTTTATCATACCACGTACACATGCTGTGTCTTCTAACTCAACAGTGTGGTTGATACGACGTAAACCAAGACCGCGTAATGTAGCTTTATGTTTCGGTAAACGACCGATAGAGCTTTTTACTTGTGTTACTTTTACAGTTTGATTTGCCATGGTTACCCCAGTATTTCGTCTACGCGAAGGCCACGTTTAGCAGCGATTGACTGTGGAGAATTCATATTCTCAAGAGCCGAAATCGTTGCACGTACCACGTTGATCGGGTTAGTAGAACCGTAACATTTAGAAAGTACGTTCTGCACACCAGTAACTTCTAGTACTGCACGCATAGCACCACCTGCAATGATACCAGTACCTTCAGATGCTGGTTTCATGAACACTAGTGAGCCAGCATGACGTCCCTTAACAGGATGCTGTAATGTGTTGCCATTTAGGTCTACGTTGATCATGTTACGACGTGCTTTTTCCATTGCTTTTTGAATAGCAGCTGGAACTTCACGTGCTTTACCATAACCGAAACCTACTTTACCTGCGCCATCACCAACTACAGTTAGTGCAGTAAAGCTAAAGATACGACCACCTTTAACTACTTTAGACACACGGTTCACCGCGATTAGCTTTTCAGCTAGATCAGGCTGTTGTTGCTTTGCTTCTACGTTAGCCATAGTCTACTCCTAGAATTGCAAACCGGCTTCACGCGCAGCATCAGCTAGCGCCTTCACACGGCCGTGATATTTAAAGCCACTGCGATCAAAAGCAATCTTTTCGATGCCTTTGTCAGCCGCACGTTCAGCAACCGCTTTGCCAACTGCTTGCGCAGCTTCAACGTTACCGGTGCCTTTAACTGTTTCGCTAATAGCCTTTTCAACAGTAGAAGCAGCAGCCAGTACATTACCCTCAGCATTTACTACTTGAGCGTATATGTGACGTGGCGTGCGGTGGATAACAAGACGCGTTGTGCCTTGTTCAATATAATTTCTACGAGTGCGTTTAGCACGACGTAGACGAGCTGTTTTTTTATCCATCGTCTTACCTTACTTCTTCTTAGCCTCTTTACGGCGTACATTCTCATCTGAATAACGAACACCCTTACCTTTATAAGGCTCAGGTTTACGGTATGCACGAATGTTAGCAGCTGTTTGACCAACTAACTGCTTATCTACGCCCTTAACTAGAACTTCTGTTTGGCTTGGAGTTTCAATCGTAATTCCTTCAGGAACTGCGAAATTAACTGGGTGTGAGAAGCCAAGAGTTAAATCTAATGTTTTACCCTTAGCTGCAGCACGGTAACCCACGCCTACTAACTGAAGTTTCTTCTCGTAACCTTCATGCGTACCAACAACCATGTTGTTGATTAGAGCGCGAGCAGTACCTGCTTGAGCCCATGCATTAGCTACGCCATCACGAGGTAAAGTAGTAATAACGTTGTCATTAACTTGTACTTCAACAGCGTTGTTGATAGTACGAGTAAGTTCACCGTTTTTGCCTTTAACTGTGATTTCCTGGCCTTTTAATGTAACTTCTACACCGGCAGGAACAGTAATTGGTGCCTTTGCTATGCGAGACATAGTTCCCCTCCGATTAAGCTACAAAACCAATGATTTCACCACCAACACCAGCACTACGTGCTGTGCGGTCTGTCATTAGGCCTTTAGAAGTTGATACGATAGCGATACCAAGACCACCCATTACCTTAGGTAATTGGTCACGTTTCTTATAGATACGTAGACCAGGGCGACTTACACGCTGGATATTTTCAATTACAGCTTTGCCTTCGAAGTACTTCAACTCGATAGAAAGCTCAGGTTTAGTTTCACCGTTAACGGCGAAATCTACGATATAACCTTCGTCTTTTAGTACTTTAGCTAATGCTACTTTCAGCTTTGAAGTTGGCATCGTTACAGATACTTTCTTCGCTGATTGACCGTTACGAATTCGTGTAAACAAATCCGCGATAGGATCTTGCAAGCTCATAGTCTTACTCCCATGATTCTATTACCAGCTAGCCTTTTTAAGGCCAGGAATTTCACCGCGCATAGCTGCTTCGCGAACTTTAATACGGCTCATGCCGAATTTGCGAAGGAAACCATGTGGGCGGCCCGTAATGTTACAACGATTACGTTGACGTGCAGGGCTAGAATCACGAGGTAAAGCTTGTAGCTTAAGTACCGCGTCCCAACGATCATCTTCAGATGTATTAACATCACTGATGATAGCTTTTAGTGCCGCGCGCTTTTCAGCGAACTGAGCAACTAGTTTTGTGCGCTTTGCTTCGCGCGCTTTCATAGAATTCTTTGCCATAACCCTACCCTTATTTCTTAAATGGGAAGTTAAACGCTTCTAACAACGCACGGCCTTCCTCATCAGATTTCGCAGAAGTAGTGATAGTAATATCCATACCGCGTACACGGTCTACTTTATCGTAATCGATTTCTGGGAAGATGATTTGTTCACGTACGCCCATGCTGTAGTTGCCACGTCCATCAAAAGACTTAGCACTTACGCCACGGAAGTCACGAATACGTGGGATAGCGATTGATACCAAACGCTCAAAAAAGTCCCACATACGCTCGCCGCGTAGGGTTACTTTACAACCAATCGGGTAACCTTCACGCACTTTGAAGCCAGCAACAGATTTGCGTGCTTTAGTGATTAGAGGTTTCTGACCAGAGATTGCTGCTAGATCCGCTACTGCGTTATCTAAAATCTTCTTGTCAGCTAGGGCTTCGCCCACGCCCATATTCAATGTGATCTTTTCGATCTGAGGGACTTGCATGACAGAGCTGAAACCAAACTTCTCTTGAAGTTCCGCAACTACTTTGTCTTTATATACTTCATGCAGTTTCGCCATCATTCTACTCCAACTATTAGATAGTTTTACCAGTAGATTTAAAGATACGTAATTTCTTACCATCTTCAATCTTGAAACCTACACGATCAGCTTTACTCGTTTCCGAGTTGAAGATCGCAACGTTTGATGCATCCATAGATGCTTCTTTCTCAACAATGCCGCCAGCTTGGTTCAATTGTGGAACCGGCTTTTGGTGTTTCTTGATCAAGTTTATGCCTTCGACAAAGATTCGACCAGATTCAGTAACAACTGAAAGCACTTTTCCGCGCTTACCTTTGTCTTTACCTGCTAGTACGATTACTTCGTCATCACGACGTATTTTTGCTGCCATGATTGGCTCCTTACAGTACTTCTGGGGCTAGTGAAACGATTTTCATGAACTTATCATTACGAAGTTCGCGAGTCACAGGGCCGAAAATACGTGTACCAATTGGCTGCAAGTTATCATTTAAGATAACAGCCGCGTTGCTGTCAAAACGGATCAGAGAACCATCTGGACGGCGAACACCTTTTCTGGTACGCACAACTACCGCGTTTTTAACATCACCTTTCTTCACTTTACCGCGAGGAATAGCTTCTTTTACAGAAACTTTAATGATGTCGCCAATCGCTGCGTAGCGACGGTGTGAACCACCAAGGACTTTTATACACTGCACTTTGCGAGCGCCGCTGTTATCAGCAACTTCCAGCTGAGTTTGCATTTGGATCATGTTAATGACCTCCGGTGTAGTAATTACAACGTGTCTAAAATTCGTTTAAAAATCAGACATTTCGATTAAATCCCAATCAAAAAACAAACGAGTTGTCTCTTAAGGGCGGGCAATTGTACCAGCATTGAGAGGGTAGTGATAGGTTATTTTTTAATTAATTTAGAGCGTATGGTTATTAAAGTTGAGTAATTACGGCTATGTAGCTATTTTACAGGTGGTTACAAAACAAACAAGGCACTATATAAGTACCTTGTTTGTTTTAACTATAGATGATTAACCGAATAAACCTTTTAATTTATCTTTAATCTTATCCTTTGCTTTGTCTTTGGCTTTTTCTTTTGCCTCATCAACCTTCTGCTTAGCTTCATCTTTAAGCGCATTACCCACGTCAAGCTTTATACCAACATCGTGGAAAGGCCCTTTTATACGTAGTGGTATTTTAAAACCAGTGCTGTCATCAGTGGTTCCCTGTCCTTCGATTGATCCAACTATGCCTGTAACCAAACGGTAATTAACTGTTGTTTGTGGTAAATCAACATCGCCTTCACCTGATATTCTAACGAGTGGACTAATAAGTGATAAATCAGTATTTTTACCAACACCATTAGTAAAGTTAAAACTTCCAGTTAGTGCAGAGAAATCTGTTTGCTCTGATTCTTCAAACCCAGTATCCAGCCCTTCAGACGCAGCACCAAAGTTTCCTGAAATGAGTTCCTTACCTTTACGAACCATCTCAGCTATATTCGCACCTTTTACGGCTCCATCAGCAAACTCAAATCCAAGTTTTCCGTTAAGCGCACCAATAAACGACTTTTGACTTTGGCCAGTTGTGTTTAGGTTCCAATTTAAAGACCCCTTACCCATTAGCTTGTCAAAACCTGCCGCATCAGTTAATAAAGGCTGTGCATCTATACCAGCTAAGTCAAAGTTAGTTGATATTTTATAAGGCACTTGTTGTGCGTTTACATTGATAACGCCTTTACCTGACCCTTCATAAGCAGAAAAGCTATCTAGGCTTAGTTTTGCAACGCTATTTTTTAAAGCAACAGTAAATTGATTGGCGCCCAACTTAATATCGTTAGCTTTTAATCCACTTGAACGAATAACTACATTCGCATCTAGTGAATTTAACGCACTTAGATCAATTTTAGTGTCATCCCATACTATTGGCTCTGCAGGTTTATCATTTTGCTCTACTGGCTCTTCTTGTTTTGCTACTGCTTCAGGTAGGTACGGGTTTAAATCAAGCATACCTAAATCAATATCAGCATTTACAGCTAAACGCTTACCTAGGTTAAGCTCGCTCTTACCTTTTATTTCCAATGCGTCTAACGTCGCAACTAAATCTTCTAAATTAAATTTCTCACCTGCTAGGTGCATTTTACCGTTTACACTAAATGCGTTAAAAGCATTGTCTTTAGCGTCGAACTCTACACCTTGCCATTTTGCAATACTTTTAACAGACTCACCGCTTAGTGATAACTGACCTTTAATATCTTGTCCTTGCCCAGCGATGCTCCCTTCGAACGTTAGATCAACTAAACGAGAATCTAAGGTTTGTTTAACATTAAAAGTAGCACCTTCAATTGCTTTAGCAGGAGTATCTAATTTTATATCAAGCTCAAAACGCTCCTGCATATAAGTAATACCCCCTTTTACTTCTAATGTTTTACGAAGTGATGGAAGTAAAATAGCGAGTTCTAAATCACTAATTTGTTGCTTAGCACCTGTTAGACCATCTAGATAAGTAAATGTGCCGCCATAAATAGCAACCTCACCTAACTCAATATCAAAGTTATCTGGAAGCTTTATCGCTTCACCTGATTGGCTTTGCTCTTTAGGTTGCTCTGCAACTGCATCAAACAACTGCCAATTAGCTTTACCATTTTTGTCAATTTCTAATAGGATATTTGGTTCGTTTATCACAAACTTATCTAATTTAAACTCACCACCAAATAATGAAAACCAAGGTATGTGTACAGCAAGCTGTTTCATACTCGCCATATCGGCGCGCGAACCTGATTCCATATTTGCAAAATGCACGTCGTTAAGTTCTAACTTTAATGCAGGGAATACGCTAAGTGTTTTATCACCTTTAATAGTAAGAGTGCGCCCAGTTGTTTGTTCTACCTGCTGCGACACTTTATTAAAAATAGTATCAGTAGGAATTAAAAACGGTGCGGCAACAATTAGTGCTATACATAGTAAAAGTATTACACCTACAATTTTAAGTAAGGTTTTCATGATCGTCCTTTCAAACGTGCAAATAATGTTCTTATCATAGCGAGTGTTAGCCTTAAAATCATTGTAGTTGATGTAAAAAAGCCACTAAAACTACTTTACCTGTTCTATATGAATCTTTCCTGAAACATTTTGATACCTTTAGGTTACAAATAAGTATTGACCCGGTGATACCCCAAGGTTATATTGATACCCAGAGGTTACAAAAATAAAATACTATTACAGGATGAATACTATGAAACAACAGGATATTAAAACTGAAGAACAATTTATGGGTCAAAACATATGGATTAGTTTAAGCGCAGGGATAGTTTGTTTACTTCTCTGTGTTTACTCACTAATAAACAAGATCAACATATTGGAGGGCTTTTAACTGTTGGAATGGGCGTTTTTTTTTATATAGTTATAGTGATTATTTATCTCATTAAAGGGGGTTTTCCGTTAAAAATGTATTTTCAATACGCTTATAAAGATGAGTTTCTAAACACCATTGACACTAATGCATATAAACATACAAGTTTTGCATTTGGGTTTTGCCTTCTTGGTGTTTTTTATATAAGCGATGAAATACCTACCGAATTTTCGCATGCAACTATGGCAATATTCTACCTAGGTATCATGCTCTTGGTATATGGCGCTTCATTGCTTTGGCAAAATCGTGATTAGGAGAGGAAATGCAAAATAACATAGCAAAGTATCGAAAAGAGGCTGGGCTTTCACAGCAAGAACTTGCTGATGCTATTAACGTGTCGCGCAAAACAATAAGTACCGTAGAAACAAACCGGTTTACGCCGTCGGTAATAATTGCTCTAAAAATAGCAAAGCATTTTAATACCTCAGTTGAAAGCCTATTTGTACTGGATGAAAATGATTGATACATGTCAAAGCATTAGTCTCATTTTATTAGCAAAAATACTGATTTAGTCACTTCAATTACAACGTATGGAGGACAGCGCTGTTGTTATTAGCGTAATTGCGCTAAAATAGACCAGCAAAAAAATATATATCTAAACCGGAGATTCTACAAGGCATGAAAAAACTGCTAATTTCACCGTCAAAAATGACGCTAGGCGAACAAGAAAATCAAATCTATCAGAACATTCTGAAGCAATCTTCAGAGTTAAGCCTTAACCTTATGGCCGTGAAAGTAGAAAACCACCCTGATGATTTTTTACCTTGGTGTTACGAATTGCTAAGTGCAAGCAGAGATCGTATGAACTACGATTTACTAGAGCCACAGCAGTTACCAGTACTTAAGAAGCTACACGATCAGCTTATTTCAGCTATCAGCTTTTTACAGGTTAAAACTTTACGTATTGCTCCGTGGCCTGTTGTAAGTGTATTTGTAGAACAACACAAAGATGTTATTGCACTTGATGAACAGCTTCGTTTGGTAGACTACATTAAAAGCATTCGTGAACAATCTCTTAAAGATATGATTCCTGAAGACTTACTTGCGTTTAGCGGTAAGCACATGGCATCACTTGATCCAAGCACATACAACTTTGACGTTGAATGGTTTGCATCTACAAAGAGTGCAAAGAGCTTCCATCAAATGCTTGGTGATTTACCAGGTGCTTTTGACGATGCACTAGTGAATATTCCACTTGAAGGTGATATTACTCAATACGAATATCAACAATTTGTTGCTGCTTATTCAAAAATATTCACCGACAACAACGAAAAACCAACACTTGCGCCTGCAACACGACTGCTTGCAATGCGTCGCCCTGATTTATTTACTCCGATTACAAATAATCGATTAGATGCATTATGTGGTGCCCTTGGTGTTTCTAAACTTAAAAATAGTGATTTTGAGCGTTACTGGCAAGATATCGTCAAAGGTATTCAAGCTATGTCATGGTACAAAATGGCTAAACCTAGTAACGAGTTAGAAGAACAATTGGTTGCTATTAAAGCATTAATTCCATGTTTCTTTCACTACGCTGATGCTAAAACACCAGATAACTCTAACTACATTAAACTGCTAACCAAGCCTAAACGTACTACAACTACAACCGGTAAAACTCAGCGTAGAGGTAAAGAGTCTGCAGAAATTCTAGTAGACCGTGCTCTTGCTGCTGACGATATTCCTGAACACATTCGCAGTAAACGTGATTCAATTGTGAGTGAAGTACAAAAAGGTCGCAGCGTAAACGAAACAATTAGCCTTATGCGCACTATATTCGGTTAAAATATTCTAATTTAGCCGTACTTTTATGGTGCGGCTAGGTTAATTTATGCACCAGCAATGTGCGCAACATCTTCCTTCATGTTATATCCCCATCCTATTCATAAAATTCAAGCTCATGTTTTTAATAAATAAAAAATAATTTTTAATAAAAAATAATGAAGCTGGCACATACAGTGCAATTATCCCGTTAGTTAAACAATAAAAAGCCGTCAGCCTAAAGGTTCCGAATACATAATAAAAACCTTGGCGAGCAAAAATCATATAACGGGAAATGGACATGCTAAAACTAAAAAAAACCATCGCTATAAGTGCTATAGCATTAATGGGCGCAACATCTTTAACGTCAACAGCCGTACATGCTGAAGTAACAGCAAACGCAGCGGCAACATCAAACTACTTATGGCGTGGTCAAGAGCAAACTGGGGGCGATGCAGCTATTTCAGGCGGTATTGATTACGCCAATGAATCGGGCTTTTATGCAGGTACTTGGGCTTCAAATGCATCGTGGGCAGATGAAATGACCTATGAGCTTGATTTATACGCAGGCTTTGGTGGCGACATTAACGAAAGCGTTAGCTACGATGTTGGCTATATTTATTACGCTTACCCAGATGCCGCTTCTGAGGCTGACGCAGATTTCTCTGAAATTTACGGTAGCATCAGTGTTGAAGGCTTTACATTTGGTGCTTCAGTACTTGCAACATCAGCTGCAAGTGGTGATGGTACAGACTTTGGTGATTCACTTTACCTGACAGCTGATTACGGTTTTGCTGTTGGCAGTAACGGCACTGAAATGGCACTTCACTTAGGCCACTACTCTGGTGACTTTATTGGCGATGATAATATCTTAGATTACGGTGTATCAATTTCGAAAGATGGTTTCACTTTTGGTTTATCTGATACAGATATGGATGATTCAGATATTAAAGCTTACGTTGCTTATTCTGTAGACTTTAATTTATAAGAAAGAATGTGTTACTTGCTGCGACACGAAGGGCCTTTTGGCCCTTTTCTCGTTTTATAGCTGTTTTGCTTTAAAGGGTACCTTATTACATTGTACTTCGACTGTTTTAGGGTACCAAGCTGGGCCGATTTGATTCACAACCACCTCAGCTAAACCATTAGTAAACGATTTATACGTATGAACGCTTTGCCACTCCCCTTGTGGGCAATGTGTTGTTAAATCTAACGGCTCTGATCCCTCGTACAACGCAAGTGCAAAATTATGATGCCACTGTGAGCTTTTTAGCGTTTTATTGCTTACTTTGCTCTGCAGACCGTTATCAAAGTAAATATTTGTACACCCCGTTAAAATAATCAGTGTGCAACCGGCTGCAAATAGCTTGATGCTCATAATGTCTCCCCTAGTATTTGCTCTTGGCACCACACTTTAATGGTATGGGGCGAGTATATTCCAAGCGTAATTAAACTCAGCGCTCCATCACTAAACGTTTGTTGTGACTGCATTTGAATAACCGGTGTATTTGAACATATTTTTTTTACGTCTACCCGCTGCTCACCCACTAATCCCCATAAATAAAATGGGCGGCTATCTTCGAAATTAGCTTGGCTCGTTATTTTTGCTGTTGCCTGTGGCTGAATGGTTACCGCAGAGCAAGCACTGAGGCTTAATGCTATCGCCCCTATAATTAATGGTTTCATACTCTTCCTTATAAACTAAATACCAGTAAAGTAACTTTATAAGAGAACATAAAATATTAGCGTAAAAAGCTGTGGGGAATATGTAGAATCGCTATGAAATTTTATACAGTTTATTACACATAAAGGCCGCATAAAGGC